>CAWUOE010000274.1:0-5121 GCA_963923355.1 uncultured Gemmataceae bacterium
CGCATCCGCGCGTTGGACGGGCCGTTCTCGCCGGTGCCGAGGCGGAGGGGTGCGTCGGCGTCGAGATTCCAGCTGGCGATGGAGGGATCCCTGGTCTGGGCGACGGGTTTGCCATCGAGGAAGAGGCGGAGGGAATCGCTGGTCCGGATGGCGGCAACATGGTGCCAGCCTGATGGGAAGGGATGGTCCCAGGCGACCTGACGGCCGGCGGACCAGGACCAGACCTTGCCCGAGGGGAGTGTGGAGCAGTAGACGGCGCCCGCGTGTTCGGCCATGGTCCAGGCGCGGCGGTATTTGACGGCGGGGGTGTGGTCGAGTCGGGCGAGCTTTTTCCAGGCGGTGCCGCCCTCGTGCGAATAAACCTCGGCCAGGGGCAGCGTGCCGGCGATGAGCCGTCCGTTGTGGACCAGCATGCCCATCACCTCCAGTTCGTCGCCGAGGCGGCCGAGATCTTTCCATGTGGGCGGGCCGGGTTGTTCGCCGTCCATCCGGTAGACGCGGCCGCTGGGCCAGGTGCCGACGTGCAAGCGGCCTTGGTGGGTGGCGAAGGAATAGGTCTGGGTGTTGTCACCCAGGCGGCCGAGGTCGGTCCAGGTGGTGCCGTCCCACCGGTGGACATGGCCGCCATCGTAACTGCCGGCGAACAGGGAACCCCCGTGCACCGCGAGGGCGACGGGGCGTTTAGGTTCAGGTTTGCCGTTGCTGTCCATGCCGGTGGGGACGGGCAGAGTGGTCCATTTCCCATCGGTTTCCAGCCTGAAGAAGCCGGCGGGGCGGTAGAGGGAGGAGGCATGCAGGCGGCCCTGGAAGGTGACCAGACCGCCGACGGCTTCAGAGCCGGGCAATTGGCCGCATTCGGTCCAGGTGTTGCCGCCCCCGTACCGGAAGACACGGCCGCCAAGGGTTTGGTTGGGGGACTCGGGCAGGCTGGACCCGGCGAGCCGGTAGCGGCCGGTGCAGGCGTAGAGTTTACCCTGGAACTCCGCCAGCGCAGTGACGGCGTTGGCACCATCGGGTGCGCCGCAATCGGCCCAGGTGCTGTCGCCCTGGTAGCGGTAGACGCGGCCGGACTGGCCCTGCCCGGGTTCGCAGGTGCCGGCGTAGAGGTGGCCGGCATGGGTGGCGAGTGCGAAGGCGAGCAGCGCCTTGCCGGGTTGGCCGCAGTCCAGCCAAGGGGAGGCGTGGTTGTCATCGATGCCGAACAGCAGATGGCGGCGGTTGGGCTGGCTGGAGGTGACACCGGAGCTGGACTTCAGCGTGAGGTGGAAGCCCCGGCGGGTGGCGGGGTTGTAGCGGGAGAGGAGATCGCCGGTGGGCAGGTCACCGGTGTCGTCGGCTTTCAGCCACAGGGTGATGGTGAAATCCTTGGTGGTGAGCTTGGGGGACTGGGCGGTCGGGATTTCCAGGGGTTTGGCGACCTGTGGCCAGCGTGCGAGTGGCGGGGCTTCGGGCGGTTTCTGGTTTTGGAAGACCGCCACTGTGGCCAGGAGGGCAGGAAACAGCAAACCGGACATGATTCTTTACCTCCGGGGGAAAGGGCCGCACCCAACGATTAGGACATTTTTGGTTAGCTGGACATCCTCATGGCGCAACAGGCTCCGTTTTTAGTCAGCCTCTCTGGGAGATAGGGGCCAACCTTGGCACTCATAAATGAAAGCATGAATCTTGAAAGGTTAAGAAAATGCAGGACTTTATCCGGGCCCATTTTCCCGATTGAAGGTAAAAACCCAGCCTGAACCATACATTTGGGCGGAAAAGCGGGGTTAAACCACATAGATTCATTTTTTAGATTAAATTTTGATTTACTTGGCATTCATTCAACATTAGATTCTTAAGGGCCTTCATTAATTCACTTCTCCTCGAGGGCCTTGAGTCATGCTTACTCTCCGAAACATCACCCGTCCGCGCGGCCGCGCCGGATTCACCCTGATTGAGCTGCTGGTGGTGATCGCGATCATCGCCGTGCTGGTGGGCCTGCTGGTGCCGGCGGTGCAAAAGGTGCGGGAAGCCGCCAACCGCATGAGCTGCTCCAACAACCTGAAGCAGATCGGGCTGGGGTTGCACAACCATCATGGCACGCTGGGGACGTTCCCCCCCGGTGGCATGAACACCGGGGGAAATGGCACCCGCTGTTACACCAACTGGGCGATTGAGATCCTGCCCTACATCGAGCAGGACAGCCTGTACAAGCAGTATGTGCAAACCGCATTCAACGAGGATGCCGTCAACCGGGTGGTGACCCAGACCCGCGTGAAGCCTTACGAATGCCCCAGCGATACTCTGGCCGGCAAGCTGGAGATACCGGCCAGCGGTCCGCACCAGAACCGGGAATGGATGCATGGCAGCTACCGGGCCGTCTCGGGCAAGGTGCAGAACGCCATCGGCTGGGGTGTGTATGACACCTTTGAACCGCAGTACTGGCCGGGCGGCGCCTTCAACTCCGCCTTCCGAGGAGTGCTACACGGTACCGGCGTGGCCTACAACGGTGTACCGGCACCGACGACGGTGTTCAATGGCCAGCCGGTGAGTTCCATGGGGGGACCGGAGCGATTAACGGACATCACCGACGGGACCTCGAACACGCTGATGGTGGGTGAGAACACGTTCCAGGATGTGACCCGCCGGGCCACGTTTTGGGCCTACACCTATGCCTCCTACAACCAATCGTCCCTCGGACCCCAGAGCTTCCACCTGAACAACCGCTACGGCAACGGGACGGTGGGCAGCGGTTGCTTCACCCCGACAACGCAGTATGGCGACCAGTTGTGCAAACGCACCTTTGGCAGCAACCACTCCAACGGCATGAACTTCTGCCTGGCGGACGGGTCGGTGCGCTACGTATCCACCAGCGTGGACATCAACATGCTGGGGGGCATGGCGACCATGGCCCGCGGCGAAGTGGCCCAGGTTGACTGACGAACCCACGGAGGCGGCGGCATGTTCTCCAGCTTGGTCCGGAAAACGGTTCCGGCATTGATCCTAGGGGTGGCGTTGGCTGGTTGCGGCGGTTCGGGGGTCACCTACGTTCCGGTCTCGGGCGTGGTGACCCTGGACGGCAAGCCCTATAAGAACGCCATCGTTTCTTTCCAGCCCATGGCGGTGAAGGGGAACCTCAATCCGGGCAGGGGTTCCTCGGCCTTGACGGACGAGGCGGGCAAATTCTCCCTCGCCACCGACGAGGGGGCGCGGGGCGCGGTGGCTGGCAAACACCTGATCCGCATTCGCACGAAGGTGAACGACCCGACGAACGTGTTCGACCCATCGGTGGGCTCACCCGACGGGGGTGGACCGGTGGGTGGCAAGAAGAAGGAAGTGGAGCCTATCCCCCAGGAGTGGTTCGCCGACAGTTCCACCAAGGAATTCGAGGTTCCCGCCAAGGGAACCGACAAGGCGAATTTCGATATTGTGACCAAGAAAAAATAGCTATGGGTGTGAGCGGCATTGCCGCGCTTGCCCGAAAGTCATTCCACCGCCCCGCCCCCCCAAAGCGGGGCGGTGTTGTTTTTGTTCCATTCGTCCCAGGCGGCCTGCAGTTCGCGGACCTTGTCGGGGTGTTTATCGGACAGATTGGTGGTCTCGCCGATGTCATCCTTGAGGTGGTAGAGGCGGGGGCCTGAGACTCCCTTGCCGCCTTCGGCGGCCAAATCGTGGCGGACGAGTTTCCAGTCACCCTGGCGGATGGCCATCTGTTTGCCCATGCGCCAGTGGAGCGCCGGGTGCGGTGCGGTTGTTTCCTTCCCCTGGAAATGGGGCAGCAGGTTCACACCCTCGATCTTCCATTCGGGTTTGGTGGCCACGGCGGCGGCTGCCAAGGCGGTGGGGAGGACATCGAGCTGGATGACGGGTTGGTCGTAGACCGCGCCTGCCGGGATAACCCCTGGCCAGGAGGCCAGGAATGGGACGCGGACGCCCCCCTCGAGCGTGGTGCGCTTGGAGCCGCGCAGCGGTTTGTTAACGGAGCCGTTGAGGGTGGTGCCGGGCATGGTGGGCCCGCCGTTGTCGCTGAAGAAGAAGATGAGGGTGTTCCTGTCCAGGCCGGCATCGCGGAGCTTGGCGGTGACGGCACCGATGGCATCGTCCATGGCAGTCATCATGGCGGCGTAGGCGCGGCGTTTGGGATCGGTGATGGCGGCGAATTTTTTCAGGCGTGGCTCATCGGCCTGCAGGGGGGTGTGGACGGCGTTGAAGGCCAGGTAGAGGAAGAACGGGTTGGCCTTGTTGCGGTCGATGAACGCGACCGATTCACGGGCGAGGGTGTCGGTGAGGTAGGGGGTGTCCTGCTTGCCGGCGGGCTGGGTGCCGCGAAGGATGCCGTTGGGCCGGAAGTAATCGTGCTGGCCGCCGAGGAAGCCGAAGAACTCGTCGAAGCCGCGCTGTCCGGGCTGGTGGTCCGGCGAGGAGCCCAGGTGCCACTTGCCAACCAAGGCGGTGCGGTAGCCGGCCGCCTTGAGGCGATCGGCCAGGGTTTTCTCGGCCAGGGGCAGGCCTTGCTTGGGGCCGCTACCCGGATTGAACTCGTGGCCGAAGCGGGTTTGGTACCTGCCGGTGAGCATGCCAGCGCGGGTGGGGGAGCAGTAGGGCCCGCTGACATAACCGCTGGTGCAGCGGGTGCCTGATTTGGCCAAGGCATCGAGGTGAGGGGTGGGGATGTCGGTGCAGCCGTGGAAGCCAACATCGGCGTAGCCCATGTCATCGCCGACGATGACGAGGATGTTGGGGCGGCGTGTCTCCTGCGCGGCCAAGGGGGCGCAGGCCAGCAGCAGGGCCAGCAGGAGGAGCGGGTGGCGGTGCATGACGGGGCTCCGGTCAGGGGATTGTGTCCCCGGAGCCTAACACGGGACGGGCAATGGATTAACCCCCCTGGTGCAGGCGGACTTGCCTGATCCGGATTTTGGATGGTTTTTCCGGAGGAGACGGGTTGGGTTTGGATTGGGCCATCGGTGTTTCCCAGAGGGCGGCGCCGATTTCATCGAACGCGGGCATTGTCCCGGGATTGGACAGGGGCAGATCGGTCTGGAAGAGAGTCTTGTCTAAAGGCTTATCACCCGGCTCGGTTAGGGAAAAATGCAGCGTGGGATTGCCCGGCTGGGCACCGGGAAGGAGTTCCCACGAGAGGAGGTA
>CAWUOE010000275.1:0-5108 GCA_963923355.1 uncultured Gemmataceae bacterium
GGGCTGGGCGGGCTGATGGACCCGGCCGTGATGGAGCGCAAGCGACAGGAAGAGGCCAAGCTGCGTGAGGCAGCCTCGAAGGACCCGAAACTGGCCGACGCCAAGGGGGCCTGGGACAAGGTGGCCGAGGTGTACAAGACCCGCGCCAAAATCCTGAAGCGACACGGCATGCTGGAAGGCGCGGGCGGATTCGCCTCGGACCTGTTCGGCATCGCCCGCACGCTGGTGCGCTCGGCCCAGGAGCGGGACAAGCCGCAGGGTGAACGGCTGCGCGAATTCATCGACAGCAACAAGCAGCCGCTTGAACTGCAACTCTTCTCCGAAGAGCCGATCTACGAGGGCTTCGAGATCATCCGGCTGGCGGACAGCCTGGCCTCCCTGGCCGAGCAACTGGGGTACAGCGACCCGCTGGTGGCGAAGATTCTGGGGGGCAAATCGCCTGTGGACCGCGCCGCGGAGCTGGTGAACGGCACCAAGCTGAAGGATGTGGCCACCCGTAAAAAGCTGTACGAGGACGGGCTGCCAGCCATCACCGCCAGCAAGGACCCGATGATCGAACTGGCGCTGCTGGTGGATCCGGAATCGAGGGAATTACGCAAGGTGATGGAAAACGAGGTGGAGGAGCCCAGGCGGCAGGCTTATGCCCAGATCGCCAAGGTGAAATTCGCCCTGGAAGGGACCTCGACCTATCCCGACGCCACCTTCACGCTGCGGTTGAGCTATGGCCCCGTGAAAGGGTACCAGGAGGCCGGCAAGAAGGTGGCCCCCATCACCACCGTTGCCGGGCTGTACGAGCGTTCCAAGGGCCAGAACAACAAGGCCCCGTTCGACCTTCCCCCGTTGTGGGCCAAGAAGAAGGACTCCATCAATCTGGACACACCCTTCAACTTTGTCAGCACCGCGGACATCATCGGCGGCAACTCGGGCAGCCCGGTGGTGAACAAGGCCGGCGAGGTAGTGGGTTTGATCTTTGACGGGAACATCCAATCGCTGGTGCTGGACTTCGCCTATTCCGACGAGCAGGCCCGGGCGGTTTCCGTTTGCTCGCAAGTGATCCTCGAGGCGCTGCGCAAGGTGTACGACGCCCCTGCACTGGCCGACGAGCTGCAAGGCAAATAATTTTCACCCTTTTTGGAGGATAGAGCATGCACAGCTTCGCTTTGGGTCTGGCCCTATTGGCTGGTGGACAAAACCCCTACGGGCCACTGGAAGGGCTGAAGGTCCTCAAACCGGCCGACACGGAAAACCAGCCGTCCACGGCGGCGCCCGCCGGGGCCGTGGTGCTGTATGACGGTAAGTCCACCGCGGCTTTCCAGCACCGGGACGGGAAGTCGCCCATCGGCTGGAAAGTGACCCCGGAAGGCTACCTGGAGGTGACAGCCGGAAAGGGTGGCGACATTGTCACCAAGGAGAAATTCTCCGGCCCCTTCCACCTGCATGTGGAATTCCGCGTTCCCTACATGCCCAAGGCCAGCGGTCAGGGGCGGGGCAACAGCGGGGTGTACCTGCAGGGCCGCTACGAGGTGCAGGTGCTGGACAGCTACGGGCTGGACAGCAAGGACAACGACTGCGGCGGGATTTATGGCGTGGCCAAGCCGCTGGTGAACGCCTGCAAGGCGCCCACTATCTGGCAGGCGTATGACATTGATTTCACCCCGCCCGCCTACGAGGGCGGCAAGAAGGTGAAGGAAGGCGAGATCACCGTGAAACAGAACGGTGTGACCATCCATGACCATCAGAAGATCACGAAGGACAACACCACTGCCGGCCTGGGTGGCAACCCCTCCGAAGCCGGGCCGATCCTGCTGCAGGACCATGGCAACCCGGTGCAGTACCGGAACATCTGGCTGGTGAAAAAATCTGGCGCGGCAGCATCAGCCGGCAGCCCGGCCAAGGATGGTTTGGCGGCAAGCCCCGGCACAGCCGTCACCCCCGCCGGTTTCCTGGACAGGGATGGCGACGATGGATTGATCAGGCGGGTGAAAACGCGGATGGAGGACAGGCCGCAGAACCTGCTGGGCCGTCTGCGCAACCGGCTGCGCGGCCGGTAATATCCTGATTCGGGATTGCCACCAAGAGGCGCTTGGCGCAACACTGTTTTTTGCCCTGGAACGGTTGACCATTCAAAGAGGATTTTGAGAGCTATGGAACGGACCCTGGTATTGCTGAAGCCGGATGCGGTGCATCGACGCCTGGTGGGCGACCTGATCACCCGATTTGAGCGCAAGGGACTGAAGCTGATCGGCCTGAAGCTGGTGCATGCGGACAAGGCGCTGGCGGAAAAGCACTACGCGGTGCACGCCGCCCGCCCCTTCTTCAAGGACCTATTAAGCTTTTTGACCTCCAGCCCCACCGTGGCCATCGCGCTGGAAGGCCGGGAGGCGGTGACCGTGGTGCGGAACCTGGTGGGCGCCACCGATGGTACGAAAGCACCTCCCGGGACCATTCGGGGGGATTACGCAATCAGCATCCAGAACAACCTGGTGCACGGATCCGACAGCCCGGAAAACGCGGCCAACGAACTGGCCCTGTGGTTCCGGCCCGAGGAACTGGTCTCGTGGGGCCCTGTTGACGGTCCTTGGGTGACTGGGTCCTGAATCATCTCTGGTAACGCAGCGTTTGAGGCCCGGCTGAATCAGCCGGGCCTCAAACGCTTTTTAGAGCAATGCTGTGAAATATTGCTGGCCAGCTCAGGCGATGATCCCATCGATGGCGCGGCCATGGTCGATCTCAAGACGCTTGCGGGCGGGTATTTCCAGGCGCCGGCTGTCCAGACCCATCTGCCTTAGGATGGTCGCATGGATGTCGGTAACATAGTGCCGGTTTTCCACGGCGTGGAAACCGATCGGATCGGTGGCGCCGTGCACCATCCCCGCCTTCAGCCCACCCCCGGCCATCACCACGGTGAAGCCGAAGATGTGGTGGTCTCGTCCGGTGCCCCCCTGGCTACCGGGGGTGCGGCCAAACTCGGTGGCCAGAACCACCAGGGTGCGCTGCAGCATGCCCCTGCGTTTCAAATCGGTCACCAAACCGGCCAACGGCTGATCGATCTTGAGGCAATTGGTCGTATGATTGCCCTTCAGGTCACCATGCGCATCCCAGGCGCCGGCACCGCCACCGCCGTGCTGGACCTGGATGAAACGGACACCCCGTTCCACCAACCGGCGGCTGGCCAGCATCTGCATCCCGAATTCGCGGGTCTCGGGCCGGTCGAGGCCGTAGAGGCTGTGGGTTTCACGGGTTTCGCCAGAAAAATCCAGGGCGACAGGCAGGGCCCGCTGCATGCGGTAGGCCAGCTCATAGCTGGCCAAACGAGCGGACAACGCGGCATCTGCCGGTTCCGCCTGGGCCCGGTGGCGGTCCAGCCGGGCGGTGAGGTCAAAGACCAGTCGCTCTTCCACCGCGCTGAGGGGCTTTTCGGGCTTGCCGAAATCGAGCGGATTGGACGGGTCCACCCGCACGGGGACGGCATCGTGCCTTGGCCCGAGGTAATGGCCATCCTTCTTGTTCCAGTATTCACGCACACCCATGGAAATGAACTGGGGCAAATTGTCGCTCAACCGGCCCAAGCCGTAATGGACCCAGGCCCCCAGGGTGGGGAATTCGCCATCGAGCATGTGGCGGCCGGAATGGAACTGGGTTTGTGCGCCATGGTTATCGTCGGTGGTCCACATGCTGCGGATGACCGCCAGGTCATCGACGACGCCGCCGAGATGGGGCAGGAAATCGGAGACCTCAATGCCGCTTTGGCCGCGCTTTTTGAATTTGACCTGGGTGGGGTACAGCTTGTTCCGCTGCTGGCCGTTGGCATCGTTGATGACCGTCACGCGGGCCTGGGCGAGTTTTTTGGGATCCTGCACATCCTTGTAGGGGGATTCGGCGATCGTCTTGCCCGCATGCTTGTCGAGCTCGGGCTTGGGATCGAAGGATTCCAGATGGCTCATACCGCCATTGAGAAACACCCAGATGACGCTGTCGGCCTTGGGGGCGAAATGGGGCCTGCCATCCGGCGGGAGCCACTCGGGCCCGGCATCCGCCCGTAGATCCTGACCGAACAGGGCGGATAAGGCGAGCGAACCGAAACCACCGGCGGACTGGGCCAGGAACGCGCGGCGACGGCGGAATTGACCGAGACTGTCCATGGGCTACCGCCTTGTCAGAAAGTCATGGTGGTTGAGAAGGGCCAGCACCAGCAGGGCACGGGCCCTCTCCGGGGGCGCCTGCCCGTTTGCGGCGCGCAGATCCCGCATGGCGGCAGCGCACCACTCCTGCTCCCTGGCATCGGCCGGACGGGCCAGCAACACCAGGTGCGCCTGGTCGATGAACCCGGTATCGGTCATGCCAGGCCTGGACAAACGCGCCGCGATGGCTGATGCCGACTCAAGGCTGAGGGCCGCGTGCGTGAGGGCCAAGGCCTGCTGGGGAACTATGCTCCGTTCCCGCCGATAACACTCGAGGACACCCGCATCATCAAACTGTTCCAGGAATTTCTGGTGCTCATTGTGGGAGTGGAAGTAGTAGAGGCTGCGGCGCGTGCTGGACGCATCGGCAGCCGGCACCGGGGGGCCACCGCGGGTGAAATCGATCCTGCCCGCAAGGTGCAGCAGGCCATCGCGCAGCACCTGAGCCTCCACCCGGTGTGAAGGGAAACGCCAGAGCGACTTATTTTCCGGGTCCTTGCCTTGCTCGGCGGGTTGGGAGTGGGAAGAGTCGAGGCGGTATGCCCTGGACGTGACAATCAGGCGATGGATGTGGCGCAGACTCCACCCCTTTTCCATCAACTCGACCGCCAAGGTGTCCAGCAGCTCAGGGTGGGAGGGGACCTGCCCCTTTCGCCCGAAATCAAAGAGGGAGGGCACCAGCGCCTGACCAAAATGGCGGTTCCACAGGTGATTGACAATCACGCGGGCGGTCAGCGGGTTGTTCGGGTCGGTGATCCAGCGTGCCAGGGCAGCGCGTCGTCCCGTGCTGGTGGACGGATAGGGGCGGGCCTTGCTTTCGGCGGATTCCACGTTGCTTTCGGGGGATTTGGCCGAAACAGTCAGGGCGGTGAATTTCACCCCCGGGTCAGCGGCTTTTTTTTCGGCTTCCGCCAAGGCCTTTTGCGC
>CAWUOE010000276.1:0-5099 GCA_963923355.1 uncultured Gemmataceae bacterium
GGCAGGTTGAATTTCATGGCGAATGCGTGGTCCCGTTCGTCGTGCGCGGGCACCGCCATGATGGCGCCGGTTCCATATCCGGCCAGCACATAGTCCGCAATCCAGATGGGCACCTGTTTGCCATTCACAGGGTTCACCGCATAGGCCCCGGTGAATACACCGGATTTCTCCTGCGCCAGTTCGGTCCGCTCGAAGTCGCTCTTGCGTGAGGCCTGTTCACGGTAGGCCGTCACCGCCGGCATCTGGTCCCCGGTGGTCAGTTCCGGCACCAGCGGATGCTCGGGAGCCAGCACCATGTAGGTGGCGCCAAAAAGCGTGTCAGGCCGGGTGGTGAAAACTCGCAGGGTGCGCTCACCGCCAGCGGGCGGAAGGGCGATGAAGTCTACCTCGGCTCCCTCGCTCCGGCCGATCCAGTTGCGTTGCATTTCCTGGATGCTGGCCGGCCAGTCCACCGTGTCCAGATCCTCCAGCAACCGGTCGGCATAGTCGGTGATGCGCAGCATCCACTGTCGAAGCGGCAGTCGCACCACCGGGTGCCCGCCGCGCTCGCTCTTGCCGTCGATCACCTCCTCGTTGGCAAGAACAGTGCCCAGGGCCGAGCACCAGTTCACGGGCACCTCGGCCTGGTAGGCCAGGCGCTTGCTGTCCCTGTATTGGCGCGCTGCCGCGTCCCCCTGAGCCTTCACCTCGGCGGGGATGGGCAATTCCGCGATGGGGCGCCCTTTTTTGCTGGCGGCGTCGAACCAGGTGTCGTGCAACAGCAGGAAGATCCACTGGGTCCACCGGAAGTAATGTGGATCCGTGGTATCCACTTCACGGTCCCAGTCGTAGCTGAACCCCAGCATCTGGATCTGCCGGCGGAAGGTGTTGATGTTCTTCTCGGTGGTCACTCGGGGGTGTGTGCCCGTTTCAATCGCATACTGTTCGGCGGGCAGGCCGAAAGCGTCCCAGCCCATCGGATGCATCACCGCGAATCCCCGCATCCGCTTGTAACGGGCCAGGATATCGGTGGCGGTATATCCCTCCGGATGCCCCACATGGAGCCCGGCACCCGAGGGGTAAGGAAACATGTCCAGGATGTAGTACTTGGGTTTGCCCTGCCCGCCAGCTTCCGGGTCGGGGGTGCGGAAGGTCTTGTTCTTCAGCCAATAGTCCTGCCAGCGGGGTTCGATGGCGGCCGGATGGTAACTGGGCATGGCGGGCGTCGATCCTGTGGCACGATGAGCGAAAATCAGGGGGTTGGCGTGGCTATTCTGTGCAGCTGAACTTGCACGCTTCCTTGACTCAATTGTACGAAAAGCACCCGGTTTTCAGCACCCCGGTTTGGGCCCAAACGGTGGGCTGCTCACCCGGGCAAAACCAGGGGTTGCCGTTTCCAGTAGGTCAAGGACCGCCAAACCCATTCCGCCGGCCCGAATCGAAACCGCCCAAGCCACCACGGGCTGATGGTCAGTTGCAGCGCCCACACGCCCACGACCAGGGCCGCCAGTCCAGACCTCGGAACGCTGCCGTACAGGGCCAATCCATGGCCAAAAAAGATCAGGGTGCAAAGCACCGACTGCGTCAGGTAATTTGTCAGCGCCATTTGTCCGGCCGCCTGCAACCTTCCCGCCAGTGCGCCCAGTCTGCCGGTTTTCCAAAGCCACAAAAGTCCGCTGGCGTTGGCCAGGGTTAAAAACAGGCTGCCCACCCAGTCCAGGGGCAGGATCACCCGCATCTGGGTGGCCAGGGAATTGCCTCCCTGCAAACCAAACATCATGCCCCACCAGGTCATCGGTATCCCCAGTAGGTAAAGCGCGAGGCTCCACCTGCCGTACTGGCTCGACTCCCACTGCCCTGAGAAGAACCCCAGCTTCATCAGGCCCATCCCAAGCACCATCGGCCAGCCAAGTGCCAGGATTCCCAGGAATAATTCAGCCAATTGTGCCCAGATCATGTCCCAAAATCGCTCCTGCACCCCCTCCAGGTACCCTTGGTTCCGGCTTTTGCGAATGTCCAGGGTGGCCATTTCTGGCTGGGGTCCACGGCGGCTCATCCTTTTCAGGGCGCGGTAGGCGGAAAGGAATTTGGCATCCACCCAGGAGAGGTCGTCCATCGGGGCGGCCTTCTCTGCGGGGGCTTCCCCTTCAATGTGTTGGGGGACGGGCATCTGTTCTTTCAAGCGCTGCTCGATGGCTTGTCCCTTTTCCTTGATGAAATCAACCACATTCGGCCCCAGGGCCGCCAGGGCCAGCGGCGTGATCAGGAGTATCAGTCCCAGACCCAGCAGGGTGCCAGCCCTCAGCTTCCGCATCGGGTACAGCCATAGCCCGATGGAAGCGTATGCGAACAAAATGTCACCCGTCCAAAGCAGGTAGGCGTGCAGCGCCCCGATCACCAGCAGCCAGAACATCCGCCGGTAATGCAGCCAACCCGGCCGGCGGGTTTTGTCCCGTGTGTTTTCCGTCATCAGCAGCACCCCGGCCCCGAACAGCATGGAAAACAGGGTCCGCATCTTGTTTTCCACCAGCAGGCGGGCAAAGGCCCATTCGTATTGGTCCGCCGGGTTGGCAATGGCGCAAAATGCCAACTGGCCCTGGGTGTATTGGGGCTTGGGTTCCTGCTCGCGCTCCTCCCGCCTTTTTTCTTTTTCCGCCCGGCTTAGTCCTTTTTCCTCCGCGGCGATTGCTTTGGCCTGCGCGTCCGGGTCGGGCACCTCACCGATGCTGTCCAATCGGTAGTAGGGATAAGTCGGGCTGCCATAGGCCCCGCCCGGCCATGCGAAATTCACGATGTTCATCAGAAGAATGCCGCACAGGGCGAAACCCCGGAGCAGGTCCAGCGCTCCCACACGTTCCTTGGTGTCAACCGGCCGGGCGACCGCTGATCCCTGACCTGGATTCTCCAGACTTTCCGGGGGTTCTGGTAAGCTGTTGCTCTGGTTTTCATCAGTCATGGATGAGATAACCCGCGCAAGGTCTGGGAAGGGAAATTCCATCCTAACAGCCGATAAGGGTTTTCTGGCCTCAAGGAAGTTTTAGTTTGGGTGGTCGTGAATAGATTCGATTCCAGATCAGGTCCAAGGCAGCGATTGGCTCCCGGAGCGATTGGGGCGGTTGCTGTGGCGTTGGCTTTCTTGGCGATGCTTTTCGGAATGGCCCGGATCGGTTGGATGCCCTGGTGGGTCCCGGTCGGCCATCTGGTGGTCAGCTTGGTCACCGTCGGAATCTACTGGATGGACAAGGCCCGTGCCCGTGACAACGGCTGGCGGATTGCCGAAAAAACCTTGCACTTTCTCGAATTTTTCGGTGGTTGGCCTGGTGCGTTGGTGGCCCAGCAGGTGTTCCGCCACAAGAACCGTAAAACCGAATACCAGGTCGCCTTCTGGCTGATCGTGCTGGTGAACCTGGCGGTGATGGGGTTGTGGCTTTGGCGCGGATTTCCAGACCCGAAGACCATTCTGGGTTTGCTCAAGGGTTGAAAGCCGGATTACCCGGGCCGAAGTTCAGCGCATCAAACGGCCCGCACCGTGCGAAAAATTCGAAATCAAGGTCGTTATTTCTTTCGCAGGAAAAACGCCCCCCGCACCGGAGCCGGCATCGGGCTCAGCGGACCCTTGACGCTTTTCCAGATGATCTCGTTGAACACCAGGTCATCCGCCGCGTCCTCGATCTCAAGGTTCAGGGCGATCGACTTTTGGGCGCCCCAGGCCTCCGCCTTGTTTTTCTCCTCCAGGCTCACCCCGGGTTCGGCCTTCGCATAGGGGGTTGCGTCCGGCTTGGCGTGGAAACTGGCATACATGGGCCTTGCGCCCGCGTCGAATTGGCTCATGGGCTTCAGCCCAAGGATCAGTTCCATGCTGCGCAGCATGCTGCTGGTCGAGTACATGGTGCTGTCTTTCCCCGTTCCCCGGGTGTAGGGGCTGATGCACAGCGCCACGGCCCGGTGCGCGTCCACATGGTCCGGCCCGTTCTGCGCGTCATCTTCCACCACGAAAACCGCCATGTCCTTCCAGAATTTCGACCGGCTCAAACCCTCGATCAACAGGCCCAAGGCGTAATCGTTGTCGGCCACCATGGCCGTCGGGGTGGGTGCCCCGGGCCGGGTCCCCGCCGTGTGGTCATTCGGCAAACGTACGATGGTCAGGCCCGGGTATTCGCCCTTTTGCTCGAAATCGGCCAGTTCCTTCAAAAACCGCTTTGCCCGGGTAACATCCGTCACTTCCAGGTTGTAGTTGGGGTAGTAGGGGTCGAAATGCCCCTCCAGGGCTTTCACCTTGGCCTTGGTCGGCCCGCCGGGTGTGTCACCCTCCCCGATCCACTCCCCGTAGCTGCGGTAACTGACACCGGCTTCCGCGGCCCGGTCCCATAGGTAGCCGCCGGCGGGCCTCGCGATCGGGTCCTTGTTCCCCTCGGCTGGATAGAACCCGAATTTTTTCAGCGGACTGCCGCGGTACGATTGCGGCCACGCTTTCTCCACAAAATCGGTCGCATATGCCGCCATGGTCCATTCATGCCCGTCCGCGGACACCTCCCCCTCCACGTAAAAGTTGTCCAGGAGCACATACTCGCGGGCCAGTTTGTGGTGGTTGGGGGTCACCTTTTCGGGGAAAAGGCACAGGCTCTTGTCCCCGTTGCCGTTTGGCATGTCACCAAAAACCTGGTCGTAGGTGCGGTTTTCCTTGATGATGTAGACGCAATGCTTGATCGGGCTGGATTCCCCCACCTTTCCGGGAATCGGATTTCCCTCCGGCCGTGCCAGCACGGGTTGAAAATCTTTCCGGAGCGGGCTGGCTGCATAAGCCTTGCGCGTCCATTCCTCCAGCAGTTCAGGTTGCGGCCTCGGCACAATCTGCAGGCTGCCGGGGAACAGGCCCGCGATGTACTGGCGGATCGGCAGTTTGGTATCCCGCGGTGCCGGGTTTGGCCCTCCCGGATTGGCCTTGGAGGTCAGGCCCTTGCCGTTGGCAACCAACACCTGGCCCGAGGGCATGAAACGCACGCTCGTCGGATACCATCCACACGGAATGAACCCGAGTGATTTGGCTGATTCCCGTTCCTCGATATTGAAAAGCGCCACATTGTTGGCGTCCGCATTGGCCACCGCGAGTAGCTTCCCAT
>CAWUOE010000277.1:0-5093 GCA_963923355.1 uncultured Gemmataceae bacterium
GAGTCTATGAGTTTGAAATCAAAAATCGGGCGGGACTCCACATTTACCACCCCCATTCCCATGAGAAAACAGCCAGCCAGGTCTACTACGGTCTTGCCGGCGGCATCCTGATTCGGGATGCCGAAGAGGAGAGGCTTGGACTGCCGTCGGGGGATTATGAAATCCCTCTAGTGATTCAAGATCGACAATTTGATGAGAACAATCAGCTGGTTTATGGCCGAACCATGCATGATCGTACCTTGGGATTCGCGGGCAATCGGGTGCTGGTGAACGGTAAAGCGGATCCGGTCTTTGAGGTCGCGACTCGCGCCTATCGCTTGAGGGTCATGAACGGATCCAATTCCCGAATCTATAAATTGGGCTGGTCTGACGGAACGGCCATTTCTGTTTTGGGCGTGGATGGAGGCTTGCTTGAGAGCCCTGAAATTCGCCCCTATGTCATGCTGGCGCCGGGTGAGCGCCTCGATCTTTGGATGGACTTCAGTGGCAGGGGTCTTGGCACTGAGTTGGTCCTGAAAAGTCTGGCGTTCAAGGGTGCCCTTCCCAAAATGCATGAGGCCATGATGGCGAAAATGAGCGGCATGGATCATGGCGGCGGACAGGGAGAGGGCATGATGGGCAAGATGATGGGTCATCATGCGCTTCCCATCGGCTCTGAATATCCGATTGCTAAATTCCGGATGGTTCGAGCGGTCACTGAAACTTTTCGCATGCCGACGCAATTAAGCCGTTACCGGACCTATCGCCTGGGTGATACGGTGAATGCCGATCATCCGATCCCGATTGGGATCTCGGAAGGCCCCGGCTCCATGCTGCTGAATGGGCGCCCTTACGCATACGACGATATCCAGCCCTCTGAGCGCGTTCCTGTGAATACCCTTCAGCTCGTTGAAATCTCCCACGCGCATGGGGGGCATGGCGGCGGCGTTGCCGATAAAACCGAAGGCGACGCGAAGGAAACGCATAGCATGGGGGCAGGCAGGGAGTCCGGTATGGATCATGGCGGCTCATCCGGTGGCGGAATGACGGGTATGCAGCAGGGCGGTGGCATGATGGGCAACATGGCCGGAATGCAGCACGGTGGGGCCAAAGCAAAGGATGACGCCATGGACGGCATGAATCACGGCGGCTCATCCGGAATGGGAATGAAGGGCATGCAGCAGGGCGGCGGCATGATGGGCAACATGCCCGGAATGCAGCACGGTGAAACCAATGACAAGAATCCATCCATGGCGGGTATGGATCATGGTGGCGGCGGGATGATGGGCGGAATGGGCGGTGGCATGGGCATGATGATGTCGATGGCCCACCCCATCCATCTGCATGGACAGCAGTTTCAGGTCCTGTCTCGCTCCCTGAGTGGCGAGGATTCTGCTGACTATGACACGGTCAAAGACGGTCTCATCAGCAGTGGTCTCAAGGACACGGTGCTTTTAATGCCAGGCGAGAAAATTCGTCTGATCAAGCCGTTCGAGGACTTTAAGGGGCGTTTCATGTATCACTGCCATAACCTCGAGCACGAGGATCTGGGCATGATGCGAGAATTCGAGATCTACTGAGGGATTTAAAACGCCCCAATCGCTGACGAGGGTTGCCTTGTTCAAGGCGCCCTGTCAGTGTTTTTGTTTTAGTTGAGCCCCGGAGCTGAGCCGGGGCGTTTGGGCGGTCAGCGAATGACCGTTCTAGCCGTGGTGGTGGAATGTCCGCTTCATCAGCTGAACTCTTCCCAGAGCCCGGTTGATTCGGAGCGTGAGATCGCTGAGCCAAGTTTCGGCGACGGCGTCAATCTTCGTTGCGGATTCATTGAGGTGTTCGCTTCCGGTAATTCGGATGGTGTAGCTGGCCGCGTTGTAGTCGATCGACACCCGGAGGATTTCCTTGCCATCGACGTAGCTGGCGGTGATGCTCTTGCCATCGGCGGTATCGAAGACCCAGCGGTCCTCATCATCGGCCTCATCCAGTCGACTCACGTGCCGATCCCCGGCATTTCGAAGGGTCGCACTCACGTACTCGGCCCATGTGGCCACTTTCTCGTTATCCGGTGCGGATAGCCCCGTGGCCAGGAGAATTGCAAGCTCAACGTCACCTCGGTCGAGGCCGGACGGGACATTGGCCTGGAGGGTTTGCTTGGGCTGGGTAATGCAACCGGTTAGGGAAAGCATCAAAACGCCGATGATCAGTGAAATTCGCATCCTAACCTCATGCTGTGAGTGAGAAACAAGGGCCATTGAACCCTGCCATAAGCCATTTCGGCAAGTGTTATTGCCGTTTATGGATTGCTCGACGGGGAAGGACGCTGTCCTGGGTGATAAAAGCCATAGCCCCGGTCATTGTCAAAATCCGTGTTGTGGTAGCTCGAGGTCATGTGGGGATCGTTATCCATGATTTTGGCTCCCGGGCGGTTCTGGTCGTGTCCCCAGTTATCGCCGGTTCCTTCCCCCCAACCGCCCAGGTTGGTTCCCATTTCCATGCCGCCGGTGCCATAGGCCGTTCCGAGATAGCCAGCACCCATGGAGCCAGGGCCCGTGCCATAGCCCCCCATACCCATGCCCATGCCCATCGGCCCCATGCCATAGAACCCCCCAGCGCCCAGGGTGCCAAACCCTGAAGGGCTGGCATAACCCCCACACCCTCCGAGGGCAGCCAGCGTCACAGACAGCACAAGGGCTCTAAAAAATGGCACAGGGCAGGCCGTCAGGCTGCTCAATGGGATGGGGAGGGCGATTTGACTGCCGGGGCGGCGCCATGATCGCCCATGGCATAGAGGTCGTAGGGTAAGGCTAGGGTATCTGTGACCAATGAGAAGGGCACATCAGCCAGAAGAACGGGACCGACCAGCGCGGACGTCCAAAGTGGTTGCACCTGGCCGCTCAGGGTTCCGATCATATCGCTGCCATCCTGCTGGATCCCCGGAAAAACGGTCCATTTCTCTGGGGGCATGTCTGATCGGCTTCGAATGCTACTGCATCCGGACAGGGCGATCGCAAGAAGGATCAACAACGGGATGGCGGTTTTTGGGGTATACATACTTTTCTCCCAACGAAGACTGATAACTCGGGTGGTAAGAGTGGAGTGCCCCTCTGGGGTGGCAGGTCAGACTGCTTTGCGTGGGATGGATTTTTACCGTGATTGACGGCGTTTTCCCAGCGAGCGATCCGCGAAATGGTTTCTTCTCCAAATTGCGCTTCGCGATCATAGACCACTTGAGTGACAATCAGACGAAATGCATGATAAACCTCTTTTGGCGTTGCCCCATTTATTTTGTCCTCCTGAATCCTCTACCGAATGAAGCATTTCTCTCACGTCCTGGCTCTGGTCTGTCTCTTTGCTCAAAGTCCCTGGGCTTTGGGCTTGAATGTCGAGGAACATGAGGACACGCTGGTTGTCGACGAAAATCTGTCACTCCGCGATGTCATTGACGCGACGTATCAGCACTACCCCCAGCAGGCCATCGTCAAGGCCTATGAAGACGAAGTCCAGGCCCTCGAACAACGCAGCACCAGCTGGGTGGCGGGTTATCCCATGATCTACCTTCAATACATCGATGACTCCCTGATTTCCAATCGAGGGATCAGTGACATTCAGAGTGGTTACCAGGTGCCGATCTGGATGTGGGGACAAAAAGAGGCCAGTCAGAAAGTGACGGATCAGTCCTCGCTCGCGGCAGAACGCTATGCCGTGGCCCTCAAGCATGAAATTGCGGGTTTGGTCCGAAACGCGCTTTGGAACATTCGGATTACAGAAAATCGACGCGAATTAGCCCAAAAAATTCTAGCGGTGGCGGATGAACTGCTTCGCGTTGTCAGGCGTCGCGTGGAACTCGGTGACATGTCCAAATCGGACATGCTTCTGGCTGAAAGTGACGCATTGGAAAAAAGATCTCAGCTGATGCAGGCCGAGGCGGAAGTCATTCACGCCAACAAGGCGTATCACAGCTTGACTCGGACTCGCCTGATGCCCGGTCGCTTTGATGAGCCATTGGCCAAGGAGATTGCCCTGACGGATAGTCATCCAGCGCTTGCCGCAGCGACAGCCTCGGTCGAACGTGCACAAGCCGAGGTGGATTTCGTTCGGTTGTCAAAGCAAGGAAATCAGCCCTCAGTATTGATCGGCACGGACAGTACCTCCGTCAGTCGCTCGAGAGATTACGGTACAGGCACCAATCTGGTTTTCCAAATTCCGATTGGCGGGGATGATTGGCACGCCCCTCAAGTGGCTCAGGCGAATGTCCTTTTGAATGAGAAACTGGCGCAAAGGGAAGGCTTGCATCGTCAGCTCGAAAAAGCGGCACACGAGGCCGAGCATATTCTGGATCTGGATCAGAAGGCGCTGGTGGTTGCATCACGCCGGAAGGAAATTGCAGAAGAACAACTCCGGATGAGCAAGATTGCTCTGGAAAACGGGGAGATTTCCATGATCGATTACCTCAAGATTCAGACGACCGCCCAAACGGCTTTGCGTGATGCGGCGGAACGCAAGATTCTGGTCCTCAAAGATATTTCCACGCTCCATCAGGCTGTCGGTATCAGTCCCTGAAGCGCCTTTGCCTAAAATCGCCTGGATTCCTTGATGATTGCGCTGAAGTGGTGGGTTCGCTCGATCCATTGGTAGATGATGGGCAATACGATCAGGGTCATGGGCGTTGAGGTAAACAACCCCCCAATCACGACAATGGCGAGGGGGCGTTGGACCTCGGAACCGGGCCCCGTGGCAAAGAGGAACGGAATCAGGCTCAGCATGGCGATGGTCGCGGTCATCATCACGGGCCGAAAGCGCTGGGTGCAACCCAGTTGAAGGGCGTTCGCAAAATCGCCACGTTTGACGTGCTGGGCTCGGATGCTGGAGATCAGGACGACGCCATTGAGAACGGCGATTCCCCAGAGGGTAATGAAGCCCACGGAGGCCGGAACTGAAAGGTATTCCCCCGAGCAGAACAGGGAGATGACACCGCCCATGGAGGCAAAGGGCAGAATCAGGATGATCAGGCTCGCCATTTTCAGGGAGTCGAAGAGAATGTAGAGGACGACAAAAATGGCGAGAATGGTCAGTGGAATGATCACCGCAAGTCGGGCGCTGGCGCGTTCCATGTTTTC
>CAWUOE010000278.1:0-5064 GCA_963923355.1 uncultured Gemmataceae bacterium
CAACCTGGCGCTGTACACCGACAACCTCAAGGGCGCGACGGGCAACATCACCCAGTCCCTCAAAAGTGTGCAGGTGTATGGCAACGCCAACTTCTACAGCCTGGGCGACATCGTCCTGAACAACCCCCTGAACGTGTTCACGGGCAATGTGACTTTCAGCGGTGTGAACGTGTTCCTGGGCGGCAAGAGCGACATCAACCTGGGTGGCGGGATCGCGAGCGGCGACCTGACGGTGAACACCTCGTCCGCCAACGGGGACATCACCCAGAGCGGGCCGCTGAACGTGGCCGGCCTGACGACCTTGAATGCTGGTACGGGTGATGTGATTCTGACCAACACCTTGAACAGTTTCGGAACCGGGCCGGTTTCGGTAGCCGCCAATGGGGCAAATCTGGCCGCCACCGGTGCGATTGATCTGGGCACTTCGAAGGTTCAGGTCAGCATGGATGTCTTCGCGACGGGTCCGGTGACCCAGAGTGGCGCGCTGAATGTGGGCAACTGGCTGGATATCCGTTCCTACGATGCCGTGACGCTGACCAACGCCGGCAACACCGTGGGTACCCTGGCGATTGAAGCGGACTCCGCGAGCTATGTGGAAGGGGGCGCACTGACCCTTGGCCGTATCAATATCCAGCAGGGCAACTTCACCCTGACCGTGGGTGGCGACCTGACCCAGAGCGGACCGGTGCAGGTGGTTTCACCCGGCGCCGTGACCACCATCAACGCCAGCGGCTTTGATGTGATCCTGCCGGACCTGCGCAATGACCTGGTGGAAGCGGTGATCACGGCCAACAACGTGGTGCTTGCCGACCAGAACAATGTGACGCTGCGCAACTCGACCGTGGCTGGCGACCTGGAAGTCTACGCTGACGCGACCGTGACCCTGTTGGATGTTATCGCGGATGGCGCGGCGACCATCAACGCCGGGCAGGACATCTACGGCGGTGGCAGCACCTTCGGCAGCGGTACGGGGGACATTCATTCCTTTGACGCCGGTCGTTACATCGACTTCACGAACTTCGGCAACCCGAGCCAGTTCAACGGATCGACCTACTTCAATGGCACCATTGTCGATGTGACCGCCACAGGCGACCTGGTTCTTGCGGCCGGCAACGCATCTATCCTGATGAGTCTGGTAACTGACGGATCGATCAGCCAGGACAAGGCCCAGGGCTACCTGAATGTCAGCGGCAACATGATCCTGGAAGCCGGCGGTGACATCACACTGGACACTCCGGGTAACGTGATCGTCGGCAACATCGCCTCCTCGGCCAAGAACATCACGCTGCTGAACACGAGCCAGATCCTGCTGGACACCACCACCGCCACGGGCGACCTGACCCTGATCGCCCCGGCCGGTGTGGACCAGATCAACCCGGTGACCGTGGGTGGAAAACTGGACATCCAGGCCGCGGGTGACACGGTCACCCTGACACACGCGCAGAACAGCCTGCCCACCATCGCCCTGGTGGCGGACAGCGCCGACATTGTGAGCCAAGGCGCGGTGAACCTGCTGCCCAGCACGGTGGGCAACCTGAAGTTGCGGGCCGGCGGGGCCATCACCCAGAGCGGCGGGGCGCTGACCGTGGATGAGCTGGATCTTTCAGCCTTCGGCCTGACCGGCCCGGCGGCCATCACTCTGGGTGACGCCACCAACCGGCTGCGGATGGTGAGCTTGATGGGTGGCAACACGGTCATCCAGGATACGGGTTACCTGGCCTTGGGTCTGGTACACACCAACGACCTGACCATCACGATCCAGGGAGACCTGTATCAAACCAACATGCTGAGTGTGAGCGGCAACCTGTCCATCACCGCCGAGGATGTGGACCTGAGCTCGACCGGCAATGTGATCAGCGGCCAGATCAACCTGGACGCCAACAGCGCCGTGATCCTGAACCAGAGCGACATCCTGCTGGGCGGGGTGGATGTGACGGAAGGGCTGAAACTGAACACCCCCGGCCAGATCACCCAGAACCTGATGGTGAACTCCGTGAAGGCTGGCGCCTACGACCTGTACGCAGCCAACGGGGCCACGCTCTCCAGCCTGGGTGGCGGCGCCGGCGCGAACCGTTGGGAAGGTGGCAAGTTGACCCTGACGGGAGTCAACGCCCTGTCCGGCGGACTGACCTCACATGGCAGCGGGGTGAAAGTGGAAGGCGCGGTTGGTGGAACGATGACCATCCTTTCCGGCACCCTGGAAGGGAATGGCAAAATCGGGCGGATTGACAATGTGAAGGGTACCGTCATCCCCACGATGGCCATTCCGGTTTCGTCGACCCTGACAGGTGGCAGCGTGCTTCTGGAAGCCGGATCGGCCCTGAACATCCAGTTGAACAGTGTGGCCGCCGGCCAATACAGCCAACTGGTGGCAACCCAGACCCTTTTGGGTGGCGAATCCGCGGTCACGCTGCAAGGCGCGCAACTGAACCTGAATGCCGGGGCCCAATTCTCCGGATTGCTCGGCAACCAAGTGACGATCATCGACAACCAGGGTGACAACGCTGTTAGCGGCACCTTCAACGACCTGCCAGAAGGTGCCGGCCTCCGGATCAATGGCCAGGAGTGGGTGATCAGCTACAAGGGCGGCACGGGCAACGATGTGGTGCTGACCCGCCAGCGTTATGTACCACCGGCCACCGGCCCCGTGGTGGCCACGCCTTTCAGCCTGGGCTCGGGCAGCCTGGTGGCCAGCCTGGGCAACGGCAAGGTGGGCATCTGGAGCGACAACGGGCAGTACCAGGAAATCACCCCGTTCCCCGGCTACACCGGCCCGCTGAATGTGAACACCCTGACCCGCTCCGGCAACACGGTGCCTGACAGCATCGTGGTGGCGGTGGCCGGGCCCAGCGTGCCTCACGTGCTGGTGGTGGATGCTTTGAGCGGCCGGGTGGCCCTGAGCTTCTACGCCTTTGACCCGAAGTTCCTGGGCGGTGTGACGGTCGCAGGCGGCGTGACCAAACTGAACGGCGACCAGACCACGGTCATCCTGTGCGGCGCAGGGGCCGGATCCGCCCCCGCGGTGAGCGTGTTCGACGCGGTGGACGGGATGTCGAAGGGCGCGTTCTACGCCTTTTCCGAGCAGTACAAGGGTGGCGTGCGGGTGGCCCTGTCCTCGCCGCTCTCCGACGGGACCAGCTACGTGGTGGTGGGCTCCACCATCAACAGCCACGTGGTGAGCTTCCTGCTGGACGACTACAACAACGCTGTTTCCAGCTTCTACGCCTTCCCGCCGGCCAACTGCCCGGACGGGCTGTATGTGTCCGCTGCCGACCTGGACCAGAACGGTTCGATCGAAATCATCACCGGTGCCGCCAAGGGCAAGGCATCGCCCCAGGTGGCCGTGTTCAGCCTGATGGGCCAGATGAAGAAGGCCTTCAACGCCTTCGACATGAGCTTCGCGGGTGGTGTGCGGGTGTCGGTGAACGACATGGATGGCGACGGGGATCTGGACATCATGGCCGCTTCGGGCCCCGGCGCCCAAGGCACGCTGAACGCCTTCAATTACCAGAACCTGGAGCTGATCGACTCGATGTTCATCAGCGACAGCATCAACGGGGTTGTGGCCGGCAACAACTTCGTGACCGGTGCTGATTGAGGGGGAGAGGCTACCCGCTGGGATTGGCTGGCGGGTACCAAGTGGTATGTGACAACACCGGACCTGCTGGCCTATTCCACTGACACAGTGCTTGGGAACCCGCAGGAAGTGACCGACCAGACGATCTGGCAATTGACCAGTTCGAACCATGGTTGGATCACCGGAAATTCCATCGCCATACTAGCCAATTCGAATGGCCAAAAAACTCCTCCAACCCAGCAGGACATGACGGGGTTTGTTGGGCCACATGGGCAGGTACGGATAGATTTCTCCAGTCCGAACTCGGCACCTGGGAGCGGAATCACCGGAATCGGCCAAATGCGCTGGATGGGCGGCGGATGGACCTTTGAGATGCAAATGGTCGCGCCCAGCTCCTCATCCGTCGTGACCCACTGGGCCTACATGGTCCAATTGCAGTCAGGTGATATCCCACCTGAGTCAGACGGTACCAGCACGCAGGGAAATCCCCTGGCCGACGTTTGGAGTTGGCTGGACAACACCACCTGGAACTTGACTGACACCACTTTGACAGCAGAAGGAATCCCGGCCCAGTCATTCACCATATCCCTTTTCAAGAGCGGATACTTTTGGGGCCAAGGGAAGGATGCCACACCCTTCACAGTTTTGGGATCGGTCACACCAGAAGGCAACCTTCTATTAACCTACTGCTACAACAACGGTGAATTGGTCCAGCGCACAGGTTGGCTTAACGGCACTCCCTCAGGCGCAAAAATGACTTTCCGCTCCTATGATGGACCAAGTGGAGTCGGCGAGGCGGTCCTGGCCACCTGACCCAGCCTCTAGCCTGTTTTTTGAAAAAATCGCGGCCCGCATTTCCCATCAACAGCCTGAGAAAGGCTGGCGTGAATCCTTCTCATTCCGGAAGCCATTCAAACACTTTCCCTGTAGAAAAAGCTGTGGCCTTGCCACCCGAAGCATAACACTCGACCTCGACAGCGCCGGTATCGCGGGTGCTCCAGGCTGTGAATGGACCCGCAGGCAGCGGTGTATCCCTGGCGCCCTGCTGGGCAACCAGCAATGAGGGACAGAGGGCGCCCAAAAGGCCCGGGCCCAGGGCTTTGCGACTGCCATGATGCGGTGCCAGCAGCAGATTGACGGGTGTGGGATTGCCAGCCAAAAAGCGGAGGGTTCCCCTGCCCTCCAGATCCCCCGGCAACAACGCACTGCCCGAGGGCGATTCGATCCTGAGAGCGAGGCTGGCCTCGTTGCTTTTCTCCAGGGGGACCCACGGTAAATCAGCCGGGGGATGAAGCACCCGGATGGTGCTGTCACCATGGGGCAAGGCCATTCCCTGGTGCAACTGGGCGGGGGTGCGGCGCCTTTTTTCCAACCCTTCCAGCAATACCCGGGTGAAATCGTTTTCCTTGTCTGAAAAACCGGGTCCAGTCCAGACCCGATCGACCGCAAACCGGTCCAGCAACTGTCTCTTATACACATCTCCGAGC
>CAWUOE010000279.1:0-5050 GCA_963923355.1 uncultured Gemmataceae bacterium
CCCCCGGCCCGCCCTGTGTTACAAGGGAATCCACCCGACACAGGAGCCTCCATGGCCGCCGATCCCGCACCCACGCCAGGTCCCCCACCGCCACCCGTAGCCGCGCCCTGGCGCCGCCTCGCCTCGGTCGATGCCTATCGCGGCCTCGTCATGCTGCTCATGATGGCCGAGGTCCTCCACTTCGGCCGCGTCAGCCGCGCCCTGCCCGATCATCCCGTCTGGCAATTCCTCGCCCGCCAGCAATCCCATGTCGAGTGGCGCGGCTGCACCCTTCACGATCTCATCCAGCCCTCCTTCAGCTTCCTCGTCGGCGTCAGCGTCCTCCTCTCCCTCCATCACCGCCGCGGCCGCGGCGACAGTCTGGCCCCCACCATCGCCCACGCCGCCTGGCGCGCCCTCGTCCTCATCGCGCTCGGCATCTGGCTCCGCTCCCTCGGCCGCCCCCAGCCCAACTTCACCTTCGAGGACACCCTCACCCAGATCGGCCTCGGCTTCTTCCCGCTCGTCCTCATCGCCCTCTGCTCCACCCGCGTCTGGTGGACCTGCCTCGCTGTCATTCTCGCCGGCTACTGGGCCGCCTTCGCCCTCTACCCCGTACCAGGTCCCGATTTCGATTACGCCAGGGTGGGTGTTCCCGCGGGATGGGCCGAGCACGGCGAGGGCCTCGCCGCCCACTGGAACAAAAACTCCAACCTCGCCTGGCGGTGCGATACCTGGTTTCTCAACCTGTTCCCCAGGCCCAAACCGTTTGAATACAACGGCGGTGGCTATTCCACCCTCAGCTTCCTCCCCACCCTCGCCACCTCCCTGCTCGGCCTCCTCGCCGGCGGCTGGCTCCTCGCCCCCTGGCCCCCGGCCCGCAGGCTGGGCACCCTCGTCGGCGCCGGCCTCGCCTGCCTCGCCGCAGGCCTCGCGCTCGATCTCCTCGGAGTCTGCCCCTCCGTCAAACGCATCTGGACACCCGCCTGGGTCCTCTTCAGCGGCGGCTGGTGCTTCCTGCTCCTCGCCTTCTTCCACGCCGCCACAGACCCTACCGGCCTCAGCTCCTGGTCCTACCCTCTCCGCGTCATCGGCGCCAATCCCATCGCCGCCTACCTGCTCAGCCATCTCATCGAGGGCTTCGTCCGCTCCAACTTCGCCACTTTCTTGGGCAAGGATTTCTTCCGCTTCGCCGGCGACGCCTACGAGCCCATCCTCTCGGGCCTCGCCATCCTCGCCGTCTACTGGCTCATCCTCTTCTGGATGGAACGCCGCAAAATCTTCCTGCGCGTCTGATAAAAACAGGGCGGGCGGGGGTTGCCCCCGCCCGCCAATTCTTTGGACCGCTTTCAGCCAGCGCGTTATTCCGAAATCACCTCGCCACCGTTCGAGGTGGAATAAGCCCGCCAGGCGGCCAGGCTCACCCCGTTGGCGAAGAACCGCACGCTGCCGTCGCACATGCCCGAGTTCACCCCGCCCGAGTGCCGGCTCCGCGCCGCAAGCTGCACGTTCGAGTTCACCGCGCAGGGCAGGCCCATCTGCGGCTGGTTGTTGCAATAGCTGGCAAACTGGTGGAAGTCCGGCGACGGGCTGTTCGGCCCGTTGAACCCGTGGAACACCGCGCCCGGGCCCCACCAGGTGAACCCGCGCAGGTCGTTCGTCGCGCCGTTGTTGATGCCGATGATCGTCTCCGAGGCCATCAGCGTGTTCGAGGTCCCGTCCTGGATGTCCGTCAACCGCTGCGTCACACCGTTGCGCAGAAACGGCGCGCCGCCGAAGTTCACGCCCGAGAAGGCGCCCTGCAACCGCACCGTGTTGCCCGCGTTCACCACATAGTTGTGCTTGGTGATGTTCGCGAAGTTCGGCGCCGTGTTGTTGCCGCTGCCCGAGTCGCTCGGGCACTGCAGGCTCTTGATGAACAGGCAGGTCACGTTGGTCGTGTTCGGCGCGGTCGAATACCCCTGCGGCCCGATCTTGAAGCCTTGGTACAGCTTGAACATGTTGTCCTGCTCGATGTACGGCAGGATTGCCACCTGCCAGGTGCCCCAGTTGCCGCCCGCGGCATAGTCGCTGGCCGGCAGGTTCCCCTCGTTCTGGTGCATGTTGTGCATCGCCAGGCCGATCTGCTTCAGGTTGTTCGAGCAGCTCATCCGGTTGGCCGCCTCGCGCACCTTCTGCACCGCCGGCACCAGCAGCCCCACCAGCACCGCGATGATCGCGATCACCACCAGCAGTTCAATCAGCGTGAAACCCTTGCGGGCCCTCGTCCGAATCATGGCAATCTCCCAGTCAAAAAATAATGAAAAATGAAAACAAAAAACGTCACTTCAATTCCAGGTTGATCTCGTTCGGTTTGTCGTCACCCACCTTGTTGATGGTGATCTCCGCCGCCGGCTCGTTCAGGTACTTGGCCGGTAATATGTCCTTCGGCGGAGCGCCCTCCGAGCCGGGCGCCGCACCCGCCGCCAGCTCGCCCGACTTGTCAAACGCCTGCACCCACACCTTGTACTTGCCCGGCCCCACCCCGGCCGATCGCTCAATCTTGAACTTCCCGTCGCGGATGCTGCCGCTGGCCCCCGTCGGCTGCTTCTCCGCCGGCTCCAGACGCACTGTGCCAAACTGGATCGGCTTGCCCGCGAACTTCACATTCCCCTGCACCGGCTGGCGCTGGAACGGGTCGCCACCGCACCCCGCCACCACGCACACTAACCCCGCCAGGGCCATGCGGAAAAACACCAATCGCCCAAAAAGGAACGTTGCCATAAATAGCACCTTAATCAGATATGAAGGTCTTATTAATGAATATCTTTTAACCTTTTTTCTATTTCTAGATGGATATCACCTGCTTTTCAACCTCTCCCAACCGGTCCGGCAGCCGCTTTCCCCGGCCCCGCCCACTCCAAGGCTGACTCATTTCGGGATCGTCCAGTCAATTGGGGTCTGCTTCGCCACCAGCGCCTGCAGCGCCCCGATCTCTGCCAGCATCCCCGCGCTCGTCCGCCCCGTCCGCGCCATCTCCGCCGCAGCCACACCGCACGCCACACCGCTCGACCACTCGATCGGGTGCAGCCGCGTCGCCGAGTTCGCCAAAAACGACTGCGCCATCGTCTTGCCCGCCACCAGCACGTTCGTCAGGTCCCGGTGCGTCAACGCCCGGAATGGGATATGGAACGGCAGCGTCTCCCCGGCAGAGACCACATACGCCGGCATCTTCCCGTTGGTCACCGGATGCACGTCGGCCGGGTACGCGCCGATCGCGATCCGGTCCTCGAAACGCGTCCCCGTCTTCCGCGATGCCGGACCGCTCAAGTCCTCAAACCGCAGCACAAACCCGTCCAGCCCGATCGACCGCCGCGTGTCCCGGATGTACGGCAGCTTCGCCAGTCCGTGCGAGGTGCCCAGCACCCCCCCAGCTAGCGTGATTCGCGCCGGGTCGATCCCCGCCGGGGCCTTGCTCCTGAACCACTGGTGCCACGCGAACGCCCGGTCCTCCGCCCCAGCCAGTGCCGCCAGGTCGATCCCCCCGCGCCAGTCCGCCGCCTGCGCCGCCGTGTCCGCCTTCGACAAAAACAGGTACGCGTGCGGGTAATCGTTGCCACCCTCCCCGTGCTTCTGCGAGTATCCCCAATTCTGCAGGCAGATATCCCCCGTCGCCGGCTTGCCCTTCCCCCTCAGCCGCCGGTAAGTCCAGATCTTCTCCCACGCGTCCGGCTTGTCACCGTAGGGCCCGTACCCCATGTCCGTCGCCCGCACCGCCCGGTCCTCCTCCGTCCCGGCCTGCGCCCTCATCTCCTGCGCGAAGCAGAACACCGTCGCCTGCCCCCAACGGTCCGCCCCCGGCGCCGTCACCAGCGATCCGTCCGCCTCCTCCACACCTTGCAGATACCCCTTGCCCGACAGGGCCAGCACCTCGCCCCACTCCGTGGCGTCCACAAACACCGTCGGCTTCCCCGCACCCGATACAAAACGGATACTCTGTTTCCAAAAACGCGGCGAATCCGCCCCGCTGTACCAGTCCGCCAGCTCCGCCGAGGGCAGCCGGTCGTAACCGTTCGCACCCACACCCGCCCGCGGCGTCCGGCGGATGCACTCGATCGATGCCACCCGGCTCCCGTCCCCGCTCAATGTCACCTTCTTCACCACCGTGTCCCGGAACACCGTCAGCCGGTCCCCGCAACCCTTCTCCAGCGGCTCCAGGTGCCCCGCCACAAACGCGTCCGGGCAGAAGCAGAAACGGCTCACCCAGCAGTTGCCTCGGTTCTCAATGCTGTTCAACAGGCCCAGAAACCGCGGCGTCATGTTCGCCGGCAGACGCGCCACCTTCGACACCGAATAACCCGGCCCGCCGTCTTCTGACTGGATCGTGTGCCACGCCTCGTCGATCGCCGGCACACCGCTGCTCGTCAACTGCCCGCCCACCCAGTCCGTCGGCTCGATCAGCGCCGTCCGCGCGCCCGCCTCCGCCGCCGCCAGCGCCGCAGAAAACGCCGCCGTGCTCCCTCCCGCGATCACCACGTCAAACCGGTCGTGCGTCACCGCCGGCTCCCCGGCGCGCAATCGCCCGGACTGCGGCAACCCCGCAAGAATCAACAGCCACACCAGCAACCAAACCCGCTCGCGGCAGTGTCCACTCACCCGGCAACCCTCCCCGCCAGTACCAGACGCGCAGCCCGCGTCTCATTTCTCATCCTTTCCTCATCCTAGGTGAAACCCGTCCGCCGGCACCCGGCATCACCACCCCCTCACGCCGCCAGATAACCATCCCCCTCACACCCGGGCACCGGCTCCTCCGGCACCCACGGCGCGCACGGCTCCAGGTCATAGGGGAAAGGATCCGCACCAAAAGCACTGTCGCCCAACATCGCTCTGCCCTCCGGCCCACATACCCAACTCCTTCCCTCATTGCGCCCATCAGGCCAAACCTTTCACCGCCTTTTCCCTAAACCCTTGTCCTTCATAGACATATACACCTGTACACCCGGCTCTTCTTCTCCCCGGGTATACTGGCCCAGGCGTTACCGCCTCCACTCCTACGGAACCCCGCACCCCATGCCTGTCTCTTATACACATC
>CAWUOE010000280.1:0-5024 GCA_963923355.1 uncultured Gemmataceae bacterium
AGCTTTCTTATGGGGGCCATTCCAACAAAGCACCCGCTTTTACGCCGCTCTTGAATCCCCTCGGGAAACGTGCCCGAAATTAATGGCGATGCTGGCAGGATTGGGAATTCGGGCAACTGCTCATTCCGACCCCCAAGATTCTTGGATTTCGCTCATTTTCACCCTGATCGAAAATACATTGATGGTTCTCGCTCAAAATTTAGATGCGGGACTTTTTGAACAGGAAGCGCGAAGAAAAGGCTGGCTATGTGGACCTTGCTGGTGGATGCAATCCAATGATATCGTTTTCCTTTCCAAGGCTATTCACACTTGGAACGCCAATTCAAACGACGTTAAAAACCAAGCTCCAGCAATGGAATTCTCACGCCGTTTTGCGGATTGGGTTCAATTATTGGCTGCTTCCGGTGGATTCGATTCGAGGAATCCTTCTAAAGGGCTTTGGGTCCACAGTGACAAATCAGGAATATTCCATGCCTCGTCGACAGGACGAAAGTGGCCAACCATTGCCAATTTGGGATCAGATTTAACCTTTCAAGCCTTGCCAGCAAAACAGCGTCATGTGGAGGCGGTAAACCGGGTAGAAAAAGCTTTGGTAGCAGGCTGGCAAAAAATAAGCCCTAAAAACCAAGAACTTGCATCCTTTGTTTTTTTCCATGCGCTTTTAGGGTTTCCGAGCTGGAAAATTGTGTCACTGATGCCAATCCTTGAAGACTTTTGGGGGGGGAACAATTCGAACCTAATTCGAATGGTTTGATAGTTTTGCTTTCTGAAGCAGGAAGTAGTTGTTGAAGCCTTCCAATTACCGTAAATTTTACCCTTAACTGTTTAATAGCACTCACACCAAGATTCCAGCTCAGGTAATCGAATTATGACTCCCGAAGATCGTCTTGCTCAACTGCATTTGCAATTGCCAAAACCCGCAAAGCCTGTCGCCAAATACAAAATGGCCGTAATTACCGGCAAATTGCTTTTTGTTTCCGGCCATGGTCCTGCCCGGATTTCCTCCAATACACCAGTGCAGGGCAAGGTTGGAGCGGATTTGACCTTGGAACAAGGGAAAGAATCCGCCCGGGCAGTTGGACTCAACATGTTGGCCACTCTAAAGGACCAGGTCGGGTCCCTGAACAAAATCAAAAGACTTGTAAAAACGCTGGCTTTGGTCAACTGTAGCCACGACTTTGGTGACCAACCCAAAGTGGTCAACGGTTTCTCCGAACTCATGGCTGAAGTTTTTGGGGATGACAATGGGGTTGGGGCCCGAAGCGCCATGGGCACCAACAGCCTGCCGGGAAACATTCCTGTTGAGGTCGAATGTATTTTCGAACTGGAGTGAACAAACCGGCCAAATTTGCTTGAGTTCTTAGGCCTATCCGCGCTAGCCAAATCCAGATAAAGCAATGGCATGTGATTAAAAATGAGTGGAAAAGGGGTTTTCGATGTCGTATTTAAAGGGAAATTCCTAAAGCCTTCCAAACTTATCCCGGGAACTTTTTCTGATGAGCGGCATGCAGCTACCAGGTCATACTTCAAACGCTGCCGCAGTCAAAACCGCCCTCGAGGTAGGAGAAGGCATTCTTCGATTGGCTCCCACTTGGGTACCCCGTTCCTTCTTGATGCCAGGCCGACGTATCAAATTGGCTCCTCAGGATATTTACGCCTACGGAGCTCACCGGGGAGGCATAGATGAGCGTTGGTTTGCCTCCACCACTCCTGCCGCCAATGACAACCGCACGATTGATGAAGGACTCAGTTACACGGTAGTGGGAGGCAAGAAAGCCTTCACCTTACGCGAGGCAGTGGAACATGAAGGAAAAGCCCTCCTTGGCGAGCCGATGTGGTCGAAGTTCAAACGTTGGCCGGTCTACAGCAAATTTTTCGACAACATGGGGCCGATTCCCCACCACATGCACCAATCGGATGAACAAGCAGCAGTGGTGGGCCAACAAGGCAAACCCGAGTCGTATTACTTTCCGCCCCAATTGAATTCAATCGGGAACAATTTCCCCTACACTTTTTTTGGACTGGAGCCCGGGACAACCAAGGAAGATATCCGCCGATGCCTGGAAAAGTGGAACGTGGGTGACAACGGAATACTGAATTACTCCAGGGCTTACCGGCTTCAGCCCGGTACTGGCTGGTTGGTACCCCCCTGCGTTCTCCATGCTCCCGGAAGTTTGGTTACCTACGAACCGCAATGGGGTTCCGACGTTTTTGGCATGTACCAATCCATGGTCGAAGGTCGTTCTGTTCCTTGGGCTCTACTCGTAAAAGACATGCCTCAGGAAAAACACCATGACCTAGACTTCATCATCAACCAGCTTGACTGGGAAGGAAATGTCGACCCGCTGTTCAAGGAACATCACTTCCTTGAGCCCATACCGGTTGCCGACACCTCTTCCGAGGGATTCGTGGACAAATGGATTGTTTACGGCAAAATTAAGGGCAAGGAGCTATTCTCTGCCAAGGAGCTGACTATACAACCGGGTGCCAGTGTAACCATCAAAGACAATGGAGCTTATGGTTTGGTGTCTGTCCAGGGCTGCGGCAAGATCGGAAACCACCCTCTCCGCACTCCGGCGATGATCCATTTCGGCGAACTGACGGAAGACGAATACTTTGTCAGCGCCGCTGCCGCCCAGCAGGGTGTGGTTTTTGAAAACCATGGTGTGGAGCCTTTGGTTACACTTCGTTACTTTGGCCCTGATATAAACCCTGGAGCACCGGCAGTCGGGGCCAAACCGAAACGCTGATTTGAATCCCCTGAGTTTTTATTTTTGTCTTTTTTAAGGAACTGAAGTCATGGGCAAGAAAATTTCAATTGGCAGCTGGGCATACGTCTTCAACCAAAAAGAAGAGATCGACTTTCATACCATCCTGCACGGGTTGAAGGACCTGAAACTGGATGGGGTTGAGCTTGGTAGTTTTGGAAAGCACCCGACACCCAAGTCCCATCCGACAAAGGCTGACCGCAAGCGTCTCAAAGACGAAGTCGCCGCTCACGGATTGGCCTTTTCCGGAATCGCCCCAGACCTTTGGTCCTTCAAACTGGTCTCGGTGGAGGACCCTGCCCCTTACTTGGCCGCCTTCCTTGGTTATTGCTCTTTTGCCGAAGATTTGGGGATCAAATTGATCCGGGTAGACGCCGTTGAATCCCCGGATGTTTTTGAAAAAAACAACATTGACCCCAAAGTTGGTTTTGACCGGGCCGTCAACGCCTGGAACATTGCCTGCAAAATGGCGGCCGACCATGGCTTGGAGGTTTCCTGGGAATTCGAACCAGGCTTTGCTTTCAATAAACCGACCGAAATCGTGAATATGATCGATGCGGTTCGTGCCAAAGGAAACAAAAACTTTGGGGCCATGTATGACACATGCCATGCCTATATGTGCGCCAAGATCGGTGCCAAACAACCGGGTGCAAAGGAAACCCTGGAGGGCGGGGAAATTGAACTCCTTCACAAATTGAAGGGAAGGATCAACCACCTTCACCTGATTGATTCGGATGGCAGCTTGAACGAGCACCAAACCAGTACCCATAACCCATTTGGCACCGGCCATTTGGACTTTGACAAACTTGTCCCAGAGCTTTTGAACGCTGGAGTTCCCAGCGACTGGTGGTGCATTGACCTTTGCTTCTGGCCGAACGCATGGGATGTGACCGCGGATTCCATGAGGTTTCTCGGAAACATCAAGAAAAAGTATGCCGCCATGGGGGCATAACCTCACTGCCTAAAGCCAATCAAAACCCTCACTTTGGAATAGCTGCAAATGAAGACACTGAATGTCGGATTGGTCGGTTACGGCTTCATGGGTAAGGCGCACAGCAACGCCTTTTCCCAAGTGAATCATTTTTTTGATCTGAAACACCAGGTTAGGCTCAAGGCAGTCTGTGGCCGCACCAAGGAAAAGGCGGAGGGATTCGCCAAATCCTGGGGTTATGAAGGTGTCGAAACGGATTGGCGAAAGCTGATTGAGCGGAAAGACATCGATCTGATCGACATCTGCACGCCCAACGACAGCCATGCCGAGATCGCAGAAGCGGCAGCCAAGGCTGGGAAAATGATCATGTGTGAAAAGCCCTTGGCCCTCAATGGAGCCCAAGGCATGGAAATGGTCAAAACGGTTGAGAAAGCCGGGGTACCCAACATGGTTTGGTACAACTACCGGCGCATTCCCGCCGTGACATTTGCCAAACAATTGATCGACGAGGGAAGATTGGGGAGAATTTTCCACTACCGTGCGAAATTCCTTCAGGATTGGACCATCAATCCTGACTTGCCTCAAGGTGGCGCGGCCTTGTGGCGACTAGACGTTGGAGCTGCAGGGTCCGGAGTAACCGGCGATTTGTTGGCTCACTGCATCGACACGGCCCTTTGGCTGAATGGTGAAATGCAATCGGTCACGGCGATTACTGAAACCTTTGTGAAGGAAAGGATGCACAACCTGACCGGAAAGGTTGAGAAAGTGGGAATTGATGACGCTTGCGCTTTCTTAAGTGTCTTCGACAATGGATCCCTTGGGAATTTTGAATCAACCCGTTATGCCAGGGGTCACAAGGCGCTGTACACTTTCGAAATTAACGGGGAGAACGCGAGTATCGCCTGGGACCTCCATGACCTCCACCGACTCCAGTGGTTTGACCACAAAGATCAAGGCAATTTAAGAGGTTGGCGCTCCATCCACGTGACTGATGGCGATCACCCATACATGAAGCAGTGGTGGGTTCCTGGCCTAGCTATCGGTTATGAGCACAGCTTCATTCACCAAGTAGCGGATTTCATTCAGGGGGTTGAATCGGGCAAACCCGCTTGCCCGACTTTCCGAGATGCGCAACGCACCCAGCGTGTTTGTGATGCGGTTCTCACCTCAGGCAAGGACCACCAATGGCATAAAGTTACGAAGGATTAGCTCCTCCTTGACACCACTCCAAGAGTAAGGGCCGCAGGGAAAACCCGCGGCCCTTACTCTTAGGGTCTCTAACAAAACTGTGCCAATCTGTTCCAGCAGATCATGATGCATCCGAT
>CAWUOE010000281.1:0-5022 GCA_963923355.1 uncultured Gemmataceae bacterium
CGTAGCGTCTCGTGGGCTCGGAGATGTGTATAAGAGACAGGTATAGGGGCGGATGAGCCGTGGCCAGAAAAGATCCCCTTCAGCCCGACCGCTGCGCCGGCTTGCTCGGTGCCCTCGCCGCTCCCGAGCGTTTGAGGATCGTTCGCTTCCTGCTGGGAGGGGAGCACACGGTCACCGAAATCGCCGACATGTTGCGCGGCCCGATCGTCAACGCCTCGCACCACCTGCAGGTACTGAAGCATTCCGGCCTGGTACGAGCCGCAAAAAAAGGCCGCTTTGTCCATTACTCCTTGAGCGCGGGCGTGCTGAACGAGGCCTTCAAGGCCGGGTTGAGTTGCGACGCCCTCAACCTCGGCTGCTGCCAGATCATGTTGCCCGCCAGCGACGCGAAAGCCCTCGACGAGGATTGATACCGCGATGGTTGCCCCGGGTGTGCGGCCCCTTTACAATCGGGCGCATTCATCCGCACCCGAGGGCACACCATGAACCGCTTTGTGATCCGATTCGCTTCGCTGGCCACCCTGCTCGGGGCCCTGGCGGCCGCCGGCTTGCGCGCCGACGACACCCCCACCAAGCTGAATCTCTTCAACGGCAAAGACTTGACCGGCTGGCGCATCTATCTCGACAAGAAGGACCAGGCCAAGGACCCCGCCAAATACTTCACCGCCGAACCGGGTGGCGTGCTCAAGATCAACGGCAAGGTGCTTGGCATGATCTTCACCGAGAAAACCTTCAGCAACTACATCCTCTCTTTCGACTGGCTCTACCCCGAGGGCAGCACCCCCGAGAGCAACTCGGGAGCCCTGATCCACCTCCAACCCCCCTTCGACAAGATCTTCCCCCCCTCGCTGGAACCCCAGGGCCGCTACAAGGACCACGGAAAAATCTTCCCGATGGCCGGTGTGAAGGCGGAAAACAACCAGTTTGACCAGGCCGCCCTGAACAAGGTTCTCAAGCCCCTGGGCCAGTGGAACAGCACCGAAATCACCTGCAAGGGTGACGGATCCGTGGTCGTCAAGGTGAACGGAACCCGTGTTGCCTCCTGCACTTCCAAGCTGAAGGAGGGCCCCCTTGGCTTCCAGAGCGAGGGGCATGAGATCCACCTGCGGAACATCCACGTGAAGCCATTGGACTGAGCCGGCTTTACTTTTTATTCAGCTTGCCCCGTTTATGCCGTTTGGGTGAATCCGGCCGGTAATTCCGGCCGATAAACCCAGCATGGGCCGACGCATTGGCGCATTTTGTCTGGGCACGCTGACCCTCTTTTTGGGGGTCGGATGGGCCGTTCGCGCCCAGGATGACCTGCCCCCCCTCGAGCTGTCCGACCTCATCCAGATGACCGTGGAGAAAAACCCGCGGCTGGCCCGCGTCCAACTCCAGGTTCAAGAGGCCCGGGGCAAGGCGATCCAGGCGGGCCTCTATCCAAACCCCAATCTCGATTACCTGGGCGATGAAATCGGCGACATCACCGCCTACCGCAATCAAGGCATCCAGACGGTGATGGTCAGCCAGGAGATCGTCACCGCCAAAAAGCTGCGACTGAGCAGCGGCGCCCTCTTCAAGGAAGCCGACCAGGCCAGCCTGGCCGTCATCAGCGAGCGTTACAAGCTCTTCGCGGCGGTCCGTCAGGATTTCTTCGACCTGCTCACCCTCCAGCGCCGGGCGGAAATCCTCGAGGCGGTGGTGAAACTCGCCGAGGCCTCGGTCGACACCAGCGAAAAACTGCTGAAGGCCAAGCAGGTGGCCCGGCTGGATGTGGTCCAACTGGAAGTGGACCTCGAACGCTACAAGGCCGATCTGGCCGCCACCCAAAGGCGCATCCCCGCCACTTACCGCCGCCTGGCTGCCAATGTGGGCGTGCAGGACCTGCCCTACCAGCCGGTGAAGGGCACGCTCGATGCCGCCCTGCCCCAGTACGAGCTCGACCAGGTGCGGGAGTATGTTCTCGAGATCCACCCCGACATCCGTCGGGCCCAGGTGGGTGTGGAAGCCAGTCAGATCTGGCTGCAGCGGGCCCGGGTGGAGCCGATCCCCAACGTCAGGCTGCAGACCGGCTACGTGCGCCAGTTTGAGAACCGCACCGTCGGGTCTCCCACCGGGTCCAATGACTGGCTGGCCCACGCGGGTATCGCTGTGCCCCTGTTCAACCGCAACCAGGGCAACATCCAGGCGGCCCAGGCCCTGATCGGCGAATCGATCCAGCAGGTGGAACAGGCCCGCAACGAGCTCGCGGCCCAGGTGGCCGACGCCTACGCCAACTACGCCGCGGCCAGGACCCAGGCCGAGCGCTACCGCGACCGGATCATCCCCAGGGCCAACGAGACCTACCAACTGGCGCTCAAGGCCTACCAGGGCGGCCAGTTCGAGTACCTGCGCGTGCTGGAGGCACAGCGGGCCATGGCCAACACCCGCCTCGAATACATCCAGGTGCTGGGTGACATGTGGCAACAGGCCAGCCTGCTGTCCGGCCTGATGCTGGAGGACGAGTGGCCTCCCGCCTCGGGCGCCCCCGCGATGCCGGCCCGGCCCAACGAGCCCAAGGATCTGCTGCCCAACCAACTGCGTGACGGCACCGAGATTCTGCCCGCGCCCCAGCCGGGTCGCTGAATCGCCCGGACCTCATGATGCCCGGCTTGGCGCGGCGATTGCCGCGCCTTTTCCCGTTGTGCTAAAACACCCGCATGGCCAACGTTCCCTCCACCAGCGCCGCCACCCCGGGGGGACTCACCTCCGCCGAGGTCGCCGACCGCCTCCGCGAGCATGGCCCCAACGAGTTGCCCAGTACCAAAGCCCGCCCCATCTGGGCCACCGCTTGGGATGTGGCGCGCGAGCCCATGTTTCTGCTGCTCCTGTCCTGCGGCGGCATTTACCTCCTGCTGGGGGATGTGGGCGAGGCCCTGATGCTGCTGGGTTTCGTCTTCGTGGTCCTGGGCATCACCCTCTACCAGGAACGGAAGACCGAGCGGGCCCTCGAGGCGCTGCGCGACCTCAGCAGCCCGCGCGCTTTGGTGGTGCGCGACGGCCGCCGCACCCGCATCGCCGGCCGTGACGTGGTGCCCGGCGACATTCTGGTCATCGCCGAGGGGGACCGCGTGCCGGCAGACTCGGTGGTGCTGGAATCCGTCAGCCTGGCGGTCGACGAGTCGCTGCTGACGGGTGAATCTGTGCCGGTCCGCAAGTCGGTGTGGGACGGCCGGCAGGCCATCACCCGGCCTGGCGGCGAGGACCTGCCCTTCCTCTTCTCGGGCACGCTGGTGGTGCAGGGCCAGGGCCTGGCGCGGGTGCTCAGCACCGGCCTCAAAACCGAGATGGGCCACATCGGCAAGGCGCTCGAAGCCGTCACCGTGGAGCAAACCAGCCTCCAGCGGGAAATCGGCGCCCTGGTCCGCAAGGTGGCCCTGGTGGGCGCCGGGCTCTGCGCCATGGCGGTGGTGCTGTACGGCCTCACCCGGGGCGACTGGCTGCAAGGGGTGCTCGCGGGTATCACCCTGGCCATGGCCATGCTGCCCGAGGAATTCCCGGTGGTGCTGACCATCTTCCTCGCGCTGGGAGCCTGGCGGCTGTCGCGCATGCAGGTTCTCGCCCGGCGCGTGCCCGTCATCGAGACGCTGGGTTCGGCCACCGTGCTCTGCGTCGACAAGACCGGCACGCTGACACAGAACCGCATGACCCTACGCAAGCTGGTGGTAGGGGAGGCCACGCTCGAGATCCCCCGCCAGGGCCAACCCGAGCTGCCCGAGGAGTTCCACGAGATTGTCGAGTTCGGCATCCTGGCCAGCCAGCGCGACCCGTTCGACCCCATGGAAAAGGCCTTCCATGACCTGGGCAACGGTAGCCTCGCTGATACCGAGCACCTGCACGCCGACTGGAAACTCGCTCGGGAATACCCGCTCTCACCCAGCCTCCTGGCCATGTCGCATGTGTGGAAATCACCCACAGGCGACGACTTCGTCCTGGCCGCCAAGGGGGCCCCCGAGGCCGTGGCCGACCTTTGCCACCTCGGGGATGCGGTGATCCGGGACCTCAACCTCCAGGTGGCCCGCATGGCGCAGGAGGGCCTGCGGGTGCTCGGCGTGGCCAAGGGGGACTACCGCCAGGAGCGTTTGCCGGGCGAGCAGCACGATTTCACCTTCGAGTTCCTCGGCCTGGTCGGCCTGGAAGATCCGCTGCGCGACAGCGTGCCGGCCGCGGTGCAGGAATGCCACCATGCCGGCATGCGGGTGGTGATGATCACCGGCGATCACCCGACCACCGCCCGCAGCATCGCCAGGCAGGCCGGCATCGCCCCCCTCGAACTGGTGGTCACCGGACCGGAGGTGGAACGCCTGCCCGAGGCGGAACTGCGCGACCGGGCCCGGCAGGCCGCCCTGTTCGCCCGCATGGTGCCCGAGCACAAGCTCCGCCTGGTCAACGCGCTGAAGGCCAACGGCGAGGTGGTCGCCATGACCGGCGACGGGGTGAACGACGCCCCGGCGCTGAAGGCGGCGCATATCGGCATCGCCATGGGCGGCAGGGGCACCGACGTCGCGCGCGAGGCCTCGTCGCTGGTGCTGCTGGACGATGATTTCGCGTCCATCGTGCGCTCGGTGCGGATGGGCCGCCGCATCTTCGATCACCTGCGGAAGGCGATGACCTACATCGTGGCGGTGCATGTGCCCATCGCCGGCATGTCGCTGATCCCGGTGCTGCTGGCCGGGGCGCCCCTGGCGCTGTCACCGGTGCATATCCTGTTCCTGGAACTGGTGATTGACCCGGCCTGCTCGATCGTCTTCGAGGCGGAGCCGGAAAACCCCGACCTGATGCGCCGCCCACCCCGCCCCGCGTCGGCCCCGCTGTTCGGCGCGGGCACGCTGCTTTTGGGGCTGGCCCAGGGCCTGACCGTGCTGGCGGGCGTGCTGGCGGTCTACCTGCTGGGCTGGTTGGGCGGCCTGTCCGCGGGCGAGACCACCGCGCTCAGCTTCGTGACGCTGACGCTGTCGAACCTGGGGCTGATCTTCGTGAACCGCTCCTGGACCCGCTCGC
>CAWUOE010000282.1:0-5020 GCA_963923355.1 uncultured Gemmataceae bacterium
CCGGGGTGCGCGCCCAGGCCATGGACCGTTCAGGGAAGCTGGTGGATGATTTTCACATCGTGGGCGCCCCACGCCAGATCCATGTGTTGAATGCCCCCTCCCCCGCCGCCACCGCCTGCCTTTCCATTGGCAAAACCATAGCCCGCAAGGCTTCCAGTGAATTCGGGCTGGATTTGGCCATCACTTCCTGAAACAGGCCACAGGCAAGACGGGGCGCGAATCTTGTTTTCCCCTAAAATATTTGGGTAATGATTTTCAAAGGGGGCCTCGTTTTAGGGCATGGCGGGTACCGAGGAAGAACTGGTTCAACTCGCGGCCGAACGGCCGGATGATCCCATGCCCAGGCTGGTCTACGCTGACTGGCTTGAGGAAAGGGATCCCGAACGGGCTGAACTGATTCGCCTTTCCCAGAGGTCTGATCCGGACCAACGGTCACGCAAGGAGGAACTTCTCAGGATCCGTGGGCATTTCTGGGCCGGTTCCCTGTCCCGTCTGGCACACACGTGGCGATTCGAAAGCGGGCTGGTCACCCGGGCCGAGGGTGACGAAAACCTGCTGCTACCCGGCGACCATTGGCGCAAACACGCCGTGAGAAACCTGCGGCTGCATCTATCCCCCGGCACTCGCATGCCGGAATCCCCTGTTTGGCCGGCCTACCTGCGCTGCTTGGAAATCGCAGGCAACGAGGGTGTGTCGCGGGGCTGGCTGCCCCACCTCCGCGACACACTTCCCCCCTCCGTGGAACACTTGGTACTCGAGCGCTGCGGTTTGGACACCGAGACCACCCGCATGGCGGATCGTGCCGGTCTCTTTGCCCCGCTGAGCCACTTGGAACTGCGCGACAACCGAATGTTTGGCGACAACGCGTTGCGGGCGCTGTCTCAATCCTCCGCACCCCGGTTGCGCTCATTGGCCATCCACCATGCCAACATCACTCCCGTTGCGCTGGGGGAGTTGTTGGGCAATTCGCCATATCCCCTTCTGGAGGAACTCAGGGTCATCCTTCCGGCACCATTTCCATCCGGCCCGGCCCTAAATGCCCTTTTCACGAAATTCCAAACAGGCCCCTGGGCCGGGCAGTTGCGCCATCTGGAACTGGCCGGTTTGCCCATGGGTGAGGACGGCTACCTCAGCCTGGCCCTCAACCGCAGCCTCAATCTCGAGCGATTGGGCCTTGCCTATGGCAAGGTTGCCGCAGACGGCCAACACCTGCTTAGGGGCGGTGCCGGTGTTGAGTCCGTCCGGACACTCGATCTCTCCGGCAACGACTTGGAAACCCAGCATGTGCAGGTCCTCGCCCGTTCTCCCCATTGGGGAGCTTTGGAAAACATCAACCTGGCCCGAAATCGGATCACGGATGCCGGTGTGAAATCTTTGGTGGAAGAGGGACCGATTGGCAGGCAACTGACCCGGCTTGACTTGTCACGCAACAGGGTGGGCGGCCCTGGGCTGATGGCTCTGACGGCCTGCAGCAGCCTTCAATTTCTGGCCATCGGGGGGAATTACCTGGGCCACGAGGCCGTCGAGGCCTTATTGGACGAAAACAGTCTGCCAGCGTTGGCGGAAATCGATTTCTCCGCTTCCCCGCTGGAGGAGAAAATCCTCCGTGTTCTGCGCACCCGGCTTAAACCCGGCCTGAAAACCCTCTCGCTCAGCAACCATGCCGCAGGCATGCTGACCAGCAAGGCCTGCCCGGCGTTGGCTGGCCTGACCCGGATGCGCCTGATGGGAAAACCCGACTGGCGTCTGGCCCGCACCATCTTCGAACGCACAGGCGCGCTGGACGTCGAATTTCTCGAGGAAGGGCGCGCATGGCGGCGCAATCGCCACGCGCTCGAGACCCAACTCAGGGCTTCGGGATGAAGTTCAGCGTGTAATACGCCTGGGGGTGCAGCAACTTCCTACCCGACTTCGACAAGACTCCAGGGCAGGTCAAGTCATGCAGGTGGCCAATCTGCAGCCCGTCCACCACTAGCCGAACGCTTTTGCCATCCGGGGAGACGTTGGCACTTTTCACAGTTGCAGTAGTCTGGTCCACCTCTGGGCTGCCATAATCGGCCCGGTACAGGTAGGTGAAGGTTTTCAGCTTGTAGTTTTCCGCCTTGTCGGCTGTTTCAGCATCCACAGGCTCGGTGAAAGTCAACTCGAAGCCATCTGGCTTGGCACGCATCTCATGGATTTCAAAAGGGTTCTTTCCCGTCCAAACCAGACGCTCCACTGAGAAAGGCTTGGGCCCCTTGGAACCCCAACCCCGGTTGGTCCCGCCCACCAGCATGGAGCCATCCGCCCCCTGCCGCACGGGTACCACGCCAGAACCAAACCCCTCCACAAATGGAAAACAGGCTCCCTGGTAGTAACCGTTCACCTTTTCCAGATACACCCTCATCAAGGTGCTGGCGGTCTGGTCCCCCACGAATAATTGGCCTTGGAAAGGTCCGAATTTCCCCTCTGTGCCATCGAATTCGATGCCGCTGGCGCTTTGGCCCATCTTCCCGTACGGGAACATCACGGCAGTCGGAACCAGTTCGGGAATGCGCGCATATTCCGTCATCATCCTGCTGTTCGACTTGGGTTCGACGGGTTTTTTCCCCAGATGCTTCGCGGCAGGATCCTCGTACCACTTGAATCCGCCCGGATGGCCGACGAAGCCTCCTTCTTTCATATGCTTCAGCCCGCAGGTGCCGTTCCAGGGGCCCTGATTGTCTGTGTAGAACACATCCCCGTCTTTATTGAATCCCACGCCTCCGGGTGAACGCACGCCGGAGGTGGTGGGCACAAATTTACCCTCGGGTGTGACCTTGCCACCCCAGCCCCTGAACTTGCTGTCCGATCCAAAGGAGCCGGTCAGGCACAGGGCCACCCAGATATTGCCCTGCTTGTCAAAGCGGGATCCCAACGCGTACTCATGGTAATCACCATTGATGTCCCACCCGGCATCCACCACCTCGAACAAATCAGCCTTGCCGTCACCGTTGGTGTCCTTGATACGGCTCACGTCAGGCCGCTGGGTCACGTAGAGCCAACCATCCTTCCAGGCCAGCCCAAGCACTTCATGCAGGCCGTGGGCAAACCGGGTGAACTTGGCGTTCTTCGGATCGGCATCGTATAGATTTTCAATCATCCAGATTTCGCCACGACGGGTGGACACCGCCACCCGCCCATCGGGCAGTGTCTCAAAAGCCCCGGCCTCCAGCACCTGACCAGCCGGAGTGACAAAGGTCAGGATTTTGTAAAAATCCGACTCTTTCTCAACCTTGGGAACCGCCTTGGCTGGCTGTTCACCTTTTTGGTCATCGGTTTTGGCGACGGGTGGCTGGGCCCAGGTGGCCATGGTTGCCAATGTCAAACCCAAAAAGGCCGCCGCGCCTCCCCGCATCCATGCGGCCCAATTGCTGTGTGCCCTCATCATGCTCTCCCCATCATTCCCATCATGCTGCCTGCCCGGTTTTCAAGCCAATCTCACCAGGCGTATTCCACCGTGTTGGCTCCCTCATTCAGGGGAAGCAACAACTCCTTCTTGTCGCCCTCACCCCGCTCCTGTAATCCGGCGGACCGGATCTTCAGGCCATCGAACTCAAAGGTTTCAGCGCCCTTCTTTTCCAATTTGCCCGATGCGACACGCAGGAAGGCACCTTGGGGAGCTTGTACTTTTAGAATCCGGCTGAAACCCCTGCGGGAATCCCCCAAGGGAACGAATGAATCCTCCACCTTGGTCTCTCCCCGGCTGTACAGGAACACGGGACGCCCCTTGTCACCGAGGCGATAACCCTCGAATTTCCAGCCACTCTCGCGGGGAGGCTTGTTGGGCCATGCCTCATTGGCATCCTTCAGCCGGGCGATTCCCGGCCCCTTGGCCATGGAAACCACCGCGTCACCCAGTGGGCCTTCAAATCCCACACCGCGGTCTGTCCAGTGTTTGGCAGCATCCATGAACTGGTCCTGCCAAATCAGGGCAAGCCGCAATTCATTGGCATCAAAAGCCAAATTCACTTTTTCGGGGTAACCCACGCCAATGGCCCTTGCCCCAGCCCCCTCGATGAAGTTCCGATAGATCACCGGCTCTCCGGAGGCGGTCAGCACCATCGATTGTTTCTGCAGACCCAGGGGTGGCCGGGCCTTGGTGCCATCCGAGAGGTAAACCCACATCGCCTCGATCTGCTGGCGGGCCGAGCCATCCAGCACATCGTCCAGAATACTCTTGCCATCCCGGAAGGCGGTCGGCATCCGGGTGCCGGGCCGCACCTCCTGCGGCCGGTCCACATAGGCATGGAACCAGTCACGCTCCAATCGTGTGGTCATCAGCGTCATGTCGATACCCTGCACCCCCTCGGCCCGGTTGCCGTTGAAGGTGTGGCATTTGATGCATCCAAACGCCATGGACCCGCTCAGCATTCGGCCAACCGATTTCACCTTGGCTGGTTGTTCCTTTTCCAGCACCGCGGAAACGGCAGGCAATTTGTCCGCATCCTTCAGGTCGTTGACCAAATGTTTGGCCGCCGCGCCAAAGCCGGGCATCCGGGTCAGCATGTACGGGCGGTCCTTGGCCCCTTGGGCCAGGATCTTTTCCAGGTAGGGCACCCGCAGCTTCGCACCGGTCAGGTACAGCAGCGGGGGAACCCTCGCCTCATCACCCATCTCGGGCTGCGTGGTTTTGAACTGCCCGTTGAATTCCTCGATGGGCCCCCCTTCCTTGCCCCTTTGATGGCAGGCAAGGCAGTTCAGGGTGACCAGCGTTTCGCGAATGCGTCCCTCGGACCCGGTAGGCCCCTTGGGGGTGGCAAGTGCGGCCTCCAGGGCCTTTTTCTGTACCGGGCTCAGGGGATAATGAGGCAACCAGTTCGCCGGCTTTTCGGCAAGGCAACCCCCTGCTTGAATTTGTCCAACGGGTTTAGCCAGATGGGGGGCCAACTGGCTGACTATCTCCTTGCCACCCTGGTTCATCCGGTGGCAATTGGCACATCCCAAGCTTGCGAATACAGTTCGGCCTTTGAAGACTTTCCCTTCGTTTACTTCAAGCGCA
>CAWUOE010000283.1:0-4988 GCA_963923355.1 uncultured Gemmataceae bacterium
CCTTCACCACCGCGCGAAATTGGGCTGAGCGGTGAAAAGTCACGGGCCGGGCCAATTCCAAAAGGGTTTCTTCCGGTGCGGGTGTGGGGCCGGGGCAAAGCAAACGGGGCTTCATGGAAGTTCCTGTAAATAATAGACTTACATCAAATCGGGGTGTCGGGCACCTGCCGAAGGCGGAGGTCAATACTGTAAGCGGGCATTTTAGGGCAATCGGAGCTTCTCGTCTTGTTTAAGCCGCCCCTCCCAATCAGGCTTAACCGTTGCACTTGACTCAGCTGGGCATGGGTTTGTACCCCCCTCGCCATGAACCAGTACATCCGCATACTTGGTGGTTTTTCGCTGGCCTTGGCAGTCTGGGCTCCGCCCCTGGCCAAGGCTCAGACACCGGAAAAGGCTCCGCCTAAAGCCCCCGGTCAAACCGGCACGGTGCTGGTTCTCGACAACGATCGGACACTGGAAGGGGAAATCGAGCGGGTGGGCGACCAATTCCGCCTTCGCCGCGGCGAGGCGATTTCCTGGGTGCCACCCCAGGCTTCCGCCGTTCTCTGCGCCGACATTCGCGAAGCCTATTTGGTGCTGCGCCAACGAGCCAACCTGCGCGATCCCGATGAGCGTATCCGTCTGGCCCAGTGGTGTGTAGCCCGTGGCTTGAAGGATGATGCCATCGCCGAGGCGCGCGGTGCCATGGAGCTTAGGCCTGAATACCCGCCGGCCCAACGCATGGTTCGGCACTTGGAGAGCATGCGGCAAAATGAGGCCGCGGAGGCGGCCAAGGCAGCCAAGGGACAGACCGAACCGGAAATGTCCACCTCCCTGGCGCTGGAAATGACAGCTCCCAGCCTGGGGGTTTTCACCACCAAGGTGCAGCCCATCCTCATGAACGCCTGCGCCTCATGCCATGCCACCGGCCGCGGGGGTGATTTCAAGCTGGCCCGTGTCTACAGCGGCAACAATTCCAACAAGCGCATCACCCAGCAGAACGCCTCGTCCGTGATGTCGCAGATCTCACCATCCCAGCCCTTGGCCAGCCCCATTTTGGTGAAGGCTGTCTCCGTCCATGGGGACCAGACCCAACCGGCGTTGCGCGGCCGCCAGACTGAACCATTCCGCATCCTGGAGGCATGGGTCCAGCAGGTGTCGAGGGAGCATTTGGTCAACCGCCCCAGGGATGGTGAGGGTGCCATGATCGTGGCCAACCGTGGTGTGCCCGTGCCTGCAGGCGGGGAGGTACGCACTGCAGAATTCCGACCCGATGGAGGCACCTTTGCGTCAGCCCCTCCGTCGAAACCCGCCTCGGCACCGGAATCCAGGGCGCCCATGCCTGTCAAGCCTGCAAGCCCGTCTTCCCCAGCTACCAATGATCCGTATGACCCCGACATTTTTAACGGGGCTCCCTCCGCACCTGTCACCCCGTCTGTTCCCGCCAACCAGCCTGTGACCAAACCGGGTGAGCCTGGCAAGTTGCCCCCACTGCCTGAAGCGAAGCCCGCGCGTGACTGATTCGGCCCAATCCAATCCGTTGCTGCGGCCCTTCACCCGGGTGGTGCTCACCCTATGGGTGGTTTTTGCCATCGCGTTGGCGGTGAAACTCACCTGCTGGCCTCACAAACATACGGTCTTTCCGGTCTACCATGCCGCGGTGCAGGCAACCCTTGCGGGCGAATCACCCTATGAACGGGTTGGTGAACTCGACCTGTTTCGTTACCCGCCTCCCAGCTTGTGGCTGTTCTTCCCATTTGGAGTCCTACCGATTCGTGTTGGAGGAGCCCTCTGGGGGCTCTGTTCGGTGGGGATCACCCTGTGGGGTTCACTCAGGTTGTGGCGTTGGGCTTTGCCCGGGTCCGCCCACTGGTCCGATCGTCGCGTCGCTGTCTACCTGTTGGTCACTCTCCTGGTGGCATCCAGGGGACTTTGGAACGCGCAGGCCAACGGCCTGCTGGGTGGCTTGATTTTCTTGGCAGTCGCGGAACTGGCCCGTGCGCGCCAATGGCTTTCCAGCTTTGCCATGGCTGCCGCCCTGTTGCTCAAGCCCACCATGCTTTCGGTACCGATGTTGCTTGCGGCTTGGCGCCCGCTCTGGGGCCTTCGGCTTCTAGGGGCTTTGGCCGCCATCGTGCTGGTGACAGCGGTACCTGCTCCCAAACAATCCGCATGGTTGTGGGAGAAGTGGGTCGAGCATGGCAAATCTTCCGCCGGCGAGCGGCGGGCCGCTTTTCGTGATGCCTGGACCCTGGGCCTCACCGCAGTCGACCTGGTGCGTCCGGGAGTGGATGACCCGCCGTTGGAAACACCCTACGGGCGCTGGTACTACCCGGCGGTTCCGGGAGCATTTGCCTTTTTGGCCTTGGGTACCGGATGGTGGCTCTCACGCAACTTGCAACCCCAGGCAGCCGTTTGCCTCATGGCTTCCCTCGGCACCTGCTGGATGCTTCTGTTCGGCCCGGCCATCGAGCATCCCACCTATCTCTTGGCTGCCCCCTGGTTGGGCTGGGCTTTTGTCAGCGCAGGCGAGGCAGCGCGTTGGAGATACTGCGGCCTTGCTGCCGGAATCTGCGGGGCGCTGCTCTTGTTTGTCGCCGGGGGTATGAAGGCCAATCCACTCTTTCCGCCCCTTTCAGCGTCCATGCCCATCGCGATGGTGCTTTTGTCTGCCTGGCTGGTGGCTTGGGGAATCGAACAGGGAAGAGCAGGGGATCGTTCAGCTATTTCCTGAGTTCATGGGGTAATTCTCCATGAAAAACTGAGCACTGCCCCGGACAACAGGGTTGGGGTCATCACACAGTGGAGCAAAAAGCTCTCTGCGATTCGGGTAGCCCATATTGGCAATAGCCTCAACCGCCGCATGCCGGTTTTCCCAATCCGGATCCCGAAGGGCTGCGAACAGTCGATCCCTGGCCGCGGTCATCGGTAGTTTGATAACCAGGAGGATCATTTCGCTCTTGGGTCCCATGGGGACTGGCAAAAAATCCGTGGAATAGCGCAATGTGAAGTAAAGATCCAGAACCCAGTCAGCATCCTCTGCGGTAATGAGTGGGGAAAGGGCCTGGATCGCTACCCCCCGAATGGTCCACCCGCGCTCCCGCTCGAACAAGGGCACCAGAAACGCCTTGATCGTCTCGAAAGATTGCCTGTCGCCCCAAGCCCCCAGCGCCTGGATGGCGGCTCCTTGCACACCCTCCCATTTCGAGGACAAGTAGCTTTCAATTTCCTTCCGGGAAGACTCCGTTGGCTTGTTTTCACCGAGTTCCTGGATTCGACGGGTCAATTCTTTCAAATCCGCCATGGCTGACTCTATAAGGCTGTTTTCGGCAAGTTGGCCCCGAATGGGTAGCCTAACCGAAAAGGCATCCGAATGGGTCACACCCAGCCCCCAGCCCCGCCTCGGTTCGTTTGGAACAGCCGGGTGAAATGGATTGTGGTCTCGAGGAATTCCAAGTCAAAAATGGCAAGTTCCAGTGAGGAATCCCGCGCCACAAGCAGTTCATCCTGGCTGTCGCCATCCACATTTTTCAGGGCAACCCGCATGCCCCCTGTTACTCCACCAAAAACCTGGGTCACCGATTGGATCAGCGACCCGTCTGCCTTGCGGGCGTAAAGTGTATCCCAATTGCCAGGGGCCGTTCCCGCCGAGAGGTACACTCGCTGACCATTTGGAGTGTCCAGACCCGAAACGGTGTTGCCATCAGGCTGGAACAGCCCGGTCAAGTCATTGTCCAGTTCCAAAACCTTCGCGCGGGTTTCCGTGTTGAAATGGAATACCCGCACACCGCTTCCAAACAATTGCGAGGCGATGATCCGGTCGCCACCTGCCTGGTGCAACACCGAGATGGCCATTCCTCCACCCGGTGCGCTGTCCCCGCCAAAGGCGTAAAAGCTGGCCAGTTCCCAGCGGGCATAGTCGTAATCTAAAAAAGCGTCCCCGCGCTCGAATTGCTCCATCGACAATTTGCCATCCCACACCCGCAGATGCGACTGGGTCACTGTCCCCGCACCTGTCCCGGGTGCCAACACAATGTCAGCGATGCCGTCCCCGGTCACCTCGGCCAATCGAACCGCCACGCCCGAGCTGTAGTTGATGAAGGCATACAGGCTGGCCCGCACGGAGCCACCGGCTTGATATCCCAGTTCCACAGGAGCCAAGGGTGTCTCTACTAGCAATCGGGCCCCGTCAAACACCACCACATGCCCGTTCAGTGAGCCATTGCCGCTTCCTACAATGATGTCATCGATGCCGTCTCCGGAAATGTCTCCGCTGTCCACGTAAAACTCGCCGCGGAAACCGGGGAACGCTTCCACTGAACGGATGAATCTGTCCGTTCCATTCTCGTAAATATTCAGCATCGACATGCCGGCCGGCCCACCCATGGCTGCCACCGCATAAACACCCGGACGAATCTCCGTGCTTCCCCCCAGATTGCCGCCGGTTTGTCCGCCCCCCTGGCTTTCAGCCGGGTTCACAGTCAGCGTTAGGGTTTGGGTGGTTCCAGCACCCACACCGTTTTGGGCAATCACTGTGAGTTGGTGCGTGCCCTCACTCCCGGAGGCGGGGGTGCCTGAAATCAAACCATCCGCCGAGAGAGACATACCCGCGGGCAGGGCTGCGCTACCTTCTGCCAGCACAAAGGTGGGCAGGGGGAAGCCGCTGGCCACAATTTGGAAACTCCCGGCTTTACCCACGGTCAGGGCGGCTTGATCAGCGCTCTGGATTTTTGGAATCTCGTTGAGGGTCAGTGTGAACTTCTGCTCGGCATCAGGCTCCAAACCGTTGCTCGCCACAATCACCAGTGGAATCAAGCCGCCGGAGGTTTCACTGGGAGTGCCTGAAAGGATCCCTGTCACCGGATCTAGTGCAAGGCCGTTGGGCAGGAATCCCTCTGACAACGAATAAGTGGGCGCCGGATAGGACTGTGCGCTGAAAGTGAATGAACCCATTTCTCCAACTACAAATACTCCATTGTCCTGGCTGGTGAACACTGGAGCCTCATGGA
>CAWUOE010000284.1:0-4985 GCA_963923355.1 uncultured Gemmataceae bacterium
ATACAGGGGTGTTAGGCCGCGCAGATCAAGTACCAATACATCCTTGGCCTTGTTGTCATTGGCAATCCTGGCGGCGAGAACCGCACGATCAAGCGCACTGGGAAGTCGCCCTGCCAATGCAGCCCGAGAGGCAGCAGCCCCGGCATTTTTGTCCTGATCTTCCAAAGCAAACTCCATCCCAAAACGATTCCGGCAAGCTTTCCACAAAATATTACCAGTAAATACCTTGCCTCATGATGGAGGGTGCCTTGGAAACCGTCAAGGAATGCCAAAAAGGGGCTTATTTGCATCTGCAGGGACTAACGGTGAAAATATCCGTGGGCTTCTCAAAATCCCGCAAGCTCAAAAAGGCAATGGACGATGGGCCCCAAGATAACAGCATCCATCGGTCCATCCAAAACTAGCCTAAACCCTTACTGGCCATGGATGATTTGCGGCCTCCTACTCGCCGCTACCATGCTGAATTACATGGATCGTCTGCTTCTGAACCAAGCAGCCAAACAGATTCGAACGGATCTGCATTTCGAGTCGTTTTCCTGGACAACAGGAAACTCCATCGACCGGTCAGACCTGAATTACTCCTTTCTGGAAAGTGCCTTTGGGATCTCATATGCCTTGGGGGCCCTGTTTTTTGGTTATGCGGCCGACCGGATTGCGGTGGTATGGCTGTACCCCGCCTGTGTCCTTGCCTGGTCTCTGGCCGGGGTTGGCTCCGGCTTGGCACAGGATTATCCCCAGCTCCTGGCTAGCCGATGCGTTTTGGGGTTTTTTGAAGCTGCCAATTGGCCTTGTGGGCTGGTGACCACGCGGGCATTGCTCTCCCGGGAAAAAAGAAGCCTGGGGAATGGCATCCTCCATGGTGGCGGGGCATTGGGTGCCATGATCACCCCGCTTTTATTGCTTCTTTTTTCATTGCCTGGAGGTTGGTGGGACCTGATTCAACCGGGAGCCATCCAAAATTTGTTGGGTAACAAGGCTCTGGTCCCAGACTGGCGTTTGACATTCAAACTGGTTGGATGCTTTGGAGGTGTTTGGGCTGTGGTTTGGTTGGCTTTGGCCTTGCCTCAAAAAGCCGCTTGGCACATCAAAGAATCTGATCCCTCCTCTCCGCTCGAAACCCATGCGCTCTCATTCCTCATCCGCTTCGTGAAAGACCGAAGATTTTGGATACTCCTCGTGACTGTTTGTTCCATCAACACGACGTGGCATATCCTACGTGTATGGCTGCCTCTCTATTTGCAAGAGGCCCAAGAATATACCTTCGCCCAACTTAGCCTTTTTTCCATGGTCTTTTATCTGATGGCAGATATCGGTGCCATGGGAGCGGGCGCACTGACTTTGGTATTGGCCAAACAGCGTGGGGTTGATGGCGCGCGATTGACCGTTTTTTCCTTGGGTGCAGTGATCTGTTTACTGGTTTGGGGATCCCGATTTTTGGACGATGGATGGGCACTCCGAATTTCCCTTTGGCTTGCCGGAATGGCATCCATGAGCCTGTTCCCGATTTACTTCGCCCAAACCCAGGAAGTATCCCCATCCCACACTGGAAAAATCACCGGGCTGATGGGTTTTTTTTGTTGGGGCTTCCTCTTCTTCAGTCAGGCAGCCGCGGGGATGTGGATTAGCCATCGCAAAGATTCGCTTGCAAAGCAAATGTCCATGGAAACAACCCAACAAGCTACAACTATCCGCAAGGAAGCAGCTTTGAAGGCTTATTCCGAAACCCTTGGTTTTGCCTGTCTGCCACCTTTGATCGCCATGGTTGGATTGGCACTGTGGCCGGCCCAACGGCCTGATCATCATTTGGACGAAGCAGGCAACGAGATGGGCACCCTGTAAACCAGCAATCGCTTTCCATTCCCCGGTATTTCGTTCTTTTCCCCTGTCTCAAAAGCCACTTGGGCCCCCTCGGCGAGAAGCTGCTCTTCCTGAGGCAGATTCAAACGAATGTGCTTGCTTTTACCTTTTTCCAAAACCACCCATCTCACGGGTGGATTGGATCGAACTTGGGCGACGGGTGAATTTTCCAGAAAAACTCTTCCCGCATAGAAATGAGACCATTGGTAAGGATCGACAACTTCGTCCCCGGGGCAGCCGTTATCCCGGATCCAGCAACCTGCCGTCTTGAATCCGGCACGATTCAGGTGAAGTGGTTCCAGGGTCAAACGGGCCGCAACCAAGACCGCCAGCGAACCCAAGCAGACATACAAACAGCGGGCCCATTTCAACTGAATTCGATCGGCATCAGATGGCGCCCTGCCCCACAAGGCTTTTGCCCAATCCGCCAATCCTCCACCAGCCATCAGCAAACCTGGAACCACAATCAAAACGAGATGCCGGTCGGAAACGTAGCCCAGATTGGAAGCCACTCGCACCAAGGCACAAAAAACAGCAACAGCAACCACCGACTGAACCATACAACCGGCATTAACCATGATCTTGTGCCGGTAATTCCAAACAGCCATCAATGCTGGCACCCAAAAGACAAATAACAAACCACGAACGACCATCCCGGTCGTGGCCCAAATCCCCCAAGCAAGCCCGGGAGCCCCCTCCTTTTGAAAGTCGTACCATGCCGCCCAAAGCGGCAAGCCATCAGTGAATCCTGCAGTCTGAGGCGGATTCAAAAAGCCAATCGCATCCACCGGGTTGGACTGAAGAATGCGCGTGGCAGTTGGCTTGCTGGTCAACCGGCCGATGGTGATTGCGTAGGGCACGGACGGAACCATGAAGGAGACAGCCAAGATCGCCAAACCTACAAAAGACCGCCACCTTCCATGGTGATTCTGCCAAATCTTTCTGACAATCAGCAAATACCCCCCCACCAGCAGGCACGCCAAAAGGACCAAGCCACCTTCCGGTCGAGTTAGGTAAGCCGCACCTGAAAATAGCCCGGAGAGGGAAAGCCATCCGTAACTTTCACGCTGGATTCCGAGATGAAAAAACCACATCCCGGAAAAAGCCAGCAAAAGGAACAATCCCTCGGACAAACCGTCCGGAAACAATCTGGCTGTTACCGGCAGAAATTCGACTAAAAACACACCCAAAGCGGCTCCAAAAGGTTGGAACAACGCCCTGGCCAGTCCATAGAGGGGGAAAACAAGCAAGAGACTTCCCAAAATACTTACCAATTGGGCCGAAACCTGCATGGCCATCGGGAGGTCTTCGGTAAAAAAGGGGGAAGCCACCTTGTTCATCAACAGGATGGCTAAGGGAAACCCTGGGTGCTGCGAGGACTTGGGAAGGACTTCGCTCCAAGGTTGATTATCCAATTGCCAAGCAATTCTTATGAAATGAATACTGTCGCGGGCTGTAACCTCGGTGGTGATTAAATGCCATCCGCGGACCACTGTAGCCAACAACACCAAACCAAGGAGCCATTTCCGCTCCTTACGCCAATCCAAAGGCTCCAATGGTCGCACTCTGATTTCCTCCTCCAAGTCCTTTCAAAGGCTCCTTTTTTGCGGGGTCAAAAAACAAGGCGAGAAAGCCGAAGCTTTCTCGCAGGAAAGATTACTGTTTTCTTGAGGTATACAGTTTATCTGTTGAACTTTGTATATCCAAAGTTATTAAGATACATACGACCAGGCAACTGGGCCTGGGTCGGGAAGCTGCTTCTTCCAACCACCGCTTGGTTTTGAATCAAATTGGTTTTTGGTGTGAAGAAATAATCCGCCAGCTTGCCCGACGAACCCCGCACGTTCATGGGGGCAGCGATAGGCCCCTGATATGGCTGGCCCAAAGCGTTGACACCTTGCGCCAAGGGTGTGACAGGTTGCTGGTCAGACCAACCCATGAAGTTGAAATACTTTGTCACATCAGCAAGCCAATTGTTGTTGGATTGCGATCGCGAAAGGAGCAAGGGAGTTCCATTCAGGGTTTGAGCCTGGCCTGAACTAGCATAAAGGCTTAGGACTGCCGCTGCCGCCAAGCATTTTAAGCAGATTTTCATTGAATCTCCCCACTAGGAATTTCAGCACATAATCCCCCCGTGCCGAAAGCCGCCGTATGGGTTTTATCGGTCGGGCAGTCAAGATAAATTTGGGTAAATTTTCCGATTATTCCAAGAATTCGTGTGATTTCCTGCTTTGGCCTTTTCTCGAAGTCTGGATGGACCTTATTACCCCCACCCCTTGGAGTTAGACCAAGCCTTTTTGGATGAAGGTGGAGCGGTGCGCATGGATTTGGCTTCTTTAATTCCCGTGAAAAAGGTCGGGGGTGGTTCCGTCACTGAAGTGATCCAGGTTCAGGATGAAGGAACCGGGAAGTTGTTTGCCCTTAAATTGGCGAAGTCTGAATCATCATTCCCAACTGAAATCGGTCATTATTTTTTGCGCGCAGAGGCACGGGCCCACCAGTTGGTCCGCAAATCCAAAAGCCCCTTCATTCAGAAGCTGATCCATGACGGCAGTCAGGAAAATCCTGGATTCCTGCTTTTGGAGTGGTTGGAAGGTAAGACCCTGCGAAATGCCCTAAACCAAAACGGCCCTTTGGGGATAACAGAAGCGGTTGGCCTATGCCGACAGATTGCCCAAGCCCTGGCAGCCATGCATCAGGCAGGGTTGGCACACGGTGACATACATCCCGACAACATTTTGCTAGGGGATGATGGTACCGACCGATTGATAGATTTGGGCTGCGCCCACCATTTCCATGATTCAGCCCCAGACTATGAAGGATTGCTCATCGGCTCGGCGGATTACTGGTCGCCTGAAGCCTGCTCGACGAATGGTTTTGCCGGTCCTGAAACAGATGTATTCGCTTTGGGTGTGGTACTTTTTGAGGCAGTCACCGGATTCCGGCCATGGCCTTCAGGTTCGGACCTTCGGGAAAATATCCGGAGGAGGCATGGGGACCCCCCCATGCCATTACCTGCAAACCGCAACGATATCCCCCCTGGCTTACGTATACTTTTGGAAAAAATGCTGGCCAGAAGGCTCGGAATTCGCCCCAAATCCCGCATGGTCGTGGCGGAATTGATCCGC
>CAWUOE010000285.1:0-4978 GCA_963923355.1 uncultured Gemmataceae bacterium
AAGGGTTCCGAGGGAGTCACGCTTGGTTTTCTGGATGGCTTCAGTGACCAAGATCTGCTTGACCGGCCGGTGGATGGAGCGAATCATGCCGCCTGGCAGGTTGGTCATCTGATCCTGTCGGAGCGCTTCATCCTTGCCGAACAATTGCCCGGGGTGAAATACCCGGCCTTGCCAGCCGGTTTCGAAGTTTGCCACGGCAAGGAGGGGGCATCCCTGAAGGATGCCAAGGGTTGGCTCACCAAGTCGGAATATGAGCGATTGTTCCGTGAGACACGCAAGGCGACACTGGAAGCGGTGGCGCGATTGACCGAGGGGCAGTTGGACCAGCCGACCCAAGGTCGTCTGGCGGTGAAGGCCCCCAAGTTGGGCAACCTGATCCTGCTGGTGGCCAACCACGACCTGATGCATGGTGGTCAATTTTCCGTGGTGCGGCGCAAGCAGGGCAAGCCTGTCCTTTTTTGACAAATCCCCTCCATTGCGGGAGGTGCCATGCGGCCGACTGACTGGGCCAACATCATCGCGGTTTTCCACTTTCTCATCGTGGCGGTGGCGGTGGCCGCAGTGCCTGTTATTGCGGCTGGTCTGATGTTGAGGCAATCCTGGGCCAGGAACTTTTGGCTGCGGCTGGTACACCTTCTGTTCATAGGCTTTGTGGTGGGTGAGACGGCCATCGGGATGGAATGTCCGCTGACCACCTGGGAGAGGGAGTACCGGTGGGCGGATGGCGCTGATCTGCATGAGGTGGAGAAGGAACCCTGCCTGGCGCGTTTGGCCCACAACATCACCTTCCTGCAGTTCATCGGCAGCATGACCATCGAGGAAATGCTGCCGTATTACGTGACATTTGGCTTGGTGGTATTGCTGCTGTGGCTGCTGGGCCCTCCGCGCTGGCCCTGGTCCAGGGGTGCCCGAACACCAGCCTGAGCTGTTTTTTCCGGGGAATGGCGCTGCCAACTCTGGTAGATTAAAGATTAATATCCGGCATGGGAGATGGCCCCGATGAGCGTGAAGCCTTTCGGACGATGGACCGGTGGATTGGCATTCCTTTGGTTTTTCACCAGTCCCCTGGCCGCCGAGACTTGGCCGAGGTTTCGGGGCCCCGGTGGGGACGGAGTTGCCAACGGCCAGCAACTTCCCGCAAAACTGGATCTGAAATCGAACCTGCTGTACAAGGCCCCGTTACCCGGCAGCGGCAACGGCTCCCCGGTGTTATGGAATGATCGATTGTTTTTGCAGGAATCCGCCCGGGACGGGTCTTCCCGCCACCTGGTTTGCCTGCGGGCCGTGGACGGCAAGGAATTGTGGCGGGTGACCGACAAAGGTGCCTTCGCCAAGACCCATGCCAAAAGTTCGCTATCCTCCGCCACGCCCGCAGTGGATGCCGAACGGGTGGTGTGCCTGACTTGGGATGGCGATTCGGTCAGCCTTGCCGCCTTTGACCATCAGGGAAACCGGTTGTGGAAAAGCGAGCTTGGGAAGTTTGCCAGCCAGCATGGGTTTGGCCATTCGCCCCTGTTGCACCAAGGGCGGGTATTCGTGAATTTTGACCAGGATGGTGCTGCCCGATTGCAGGCGTTTGACGCAGCGACCGGAAAGACCGTATGGGAGGCGGAACGGAAGGCCTTTCGTTCCTGCTACTCGACGCCCCTGATCCGCTCAGCGAACGGATCCGAAGAGCTGGTGGTGGGGAGCACCGCCGGAGCGACGGGTTACGAGCCAGCCACAGGCAAAGTGCTTTGGAACCATGAATGGAAATTTGATGCCGCCCCATTGCGCACCGTGGCCTCGCCCTTGCTGGTAGGGGACCGTTTGGTGCTTTGCAGCGGTGATGGCAAAGGCGACCGGCACATGCAGGTGCTCAAGCTGGCTGACAACAAACCAGAGCTGCTGTGGGAGGAGAAAAAGACTTTCCCGTATGTGCCGATGCTGCTCGGCCGCGAGGGCCACCTGATCGGCGTGAATGACAAAGGCATGGCCCTGTGCTGCGAGCTGAACACCGGAAAAATGGTCTATAACGAGCGCATGGCCGAGGCGGTCAGCTCCTCACCGGTGCTGGTGGATGGCCGGATGATCGCAGTGGATGAGAAGGGGCGATTGTTCGTGGTGGATCCCGGGATCGGCGGCAGAAAACCGGTAGTCCTGAGCCGTGTCGAACTGGGCGAAGGGGTGATCGCCTCCCCCGCGGTGGGGGATGGCAAACTGTGGGTGCGCGGTGAGAAACATTTGTTTTGCATTGGCACCCGGAAAAACTGATCCCCGAGGTGGGGAAAGAACAGGGGAATAAGCATGAGTCTGTTCAGCGTGGTGGCCTTGGGTGCGCTGTTGATGGCCACCGGGCAAGAGAAGACCGGGAGCGGGGCGATGGACAAGGCGTTTGAATTGCGTGTGTACCACACCCATCCGGGCCGGATGCCGGCCCTGGAAAAACGGTTCAAGGACCACACCATCAAGCTGTTGGAAAAGCACGGCATGAAGCTGGTGGGATTCTGGAAACCGTTGCCCACCCCCGAAGGTGGTGATTCCGTCCTCGTTTATTTGGTGGAGCACAAGAACCGCCAGGAAGCTGACAAGGCTTGGGATAATTTCCGAAAGGATGCCGACTGGCAGAAAGCCAGGGCTGACAGTGAAAAAGATGGCCCGATTGTGAAAAAGGTGGATGTGCAGTGGTGGGGCGCTACACCTTATTCATCGATCCGATAAGCTGAAAAAATTTGCAAGTGATTTTTTCAGGTGAATAATCCGGCCCAGTTGATTCTTTCCCCCCTGCCCGGTGGGGTTACACCCTCCCGCCTGCTGGCTTGGCTTTGCCAGGTCACCGGGCAGGAGGGTTCTTCGTTTGGCGCCTTTCAAATTGGCTACGGACGTGCCCGGGTGGCTGTGCCGGCGGGGCTGGCAGGCAGGCTTTGCTCCAAACTGGAGGGCGCCTTGCTGGATGGTGTCCGGCTGGGTTGCCAGGTGGAACGCCCTGTGGAAGGGGAGCGTCAGGCCTGGCTGGAAAGGTGGAGGAACCTGTTGGGGCTGGAGGCCCGTGCGGAAGAGGAAAGGCTTGCCGAGGAAGCGTCACGCGCACAAGGTCCCTCGGGCCTTGACGGGCTGGAAGTGCAGGGGGAAGAACCTGGAATTGCCGGCCGTTGGCGGTGGACGCTGGGCCGTCCCAGGCAGGCTCCCCTGCCATACCGCGGGCCGCGGGTGGAGGGTGGCAAGCCGATGCTGCTGCTGCCCGATCCGCCGCCCAGGGATGGACGCGGGGTGCGGGGGATTCCGTGCGTGGCCATTCGGCGGGATGCAAAGTCTGCCACCGTGCTTTTGGACACCCCCCCCGAGGAGTCGGGGGGAATCTGGCGTTTGGTGGCGCGTCCCGATGCCGTCACCCGGGAGCGTATGGAAGCAGCCCTGCTGCGTGTGGCCGGCGCCCGGGATGGCCGCATGGGCCGGTTGACCGACATCCTGCTTGGAAAAGAGGCTGCACGGGAACCGGAATGCGGAGGGACTGGTCCGGATTGGTTTCATCAAGGGTTGAATACGAGCCAGAAATCAGCGGTTGCCAAGGCATTGGCTGCTCCGGATGTTTTCCTGATCCACGGGCCGCCGGGGACCGGGAAGACAACAACTTTGGTGGAACTGATCCGTCAGGCTGTGCGCTTGGGAGGGCAGGTTCTGGTCACGGCGCCCAGTAACCTGGCTGTTGACCATCTGGCCCTGGGCCTTTATCGGGCGGGGGTGGAGGTGGTGCGCTTGGGCCACCCGGTGCGGGTGATGGAGGAACTGCTGCCTGCCACCCTGGAGTTGCGTCTGGAAAAACACCCGGATTGGCGGGAAAGCCGGAAGCTGGCGCGTGAAGCCCGATCCCTTTTTGGCAAAGCGGATAAGTGGACCCGGGCCCGTCCCGAGCCCGGTGAGAAGCGCGAAACCCGCGAGGAGGCGCGCAAATTACTCCAAGATGCGCGGTCGCTTGAGAAACAGGCATTGCGTGCCATCCTGCGGGATTGTCCCGTTGTGGCAGCCACGGCTACCGGGCTTGAATCGGACATCGTGGAAGACCGGCGATTTGACCTGGTTGTTTTGGATGAGGCTGCCCAAGCCACGGAACCTGCGGCATGGGCTGCAATTTCCCTGGGGGAGAAAGTGGTGCTGGCAGGGGACCCGTGCCAATTGCCACCCACCGTCTTGTCCGAGGATGCCGCCCGGGAGGGCTTGGATGTCAGCATGTTGGAGCGGTTGATGGGCTTGCTTGGGCCGGAACATCAGGCCCTGCTGGATGTGCAGTATCGCATGGACCCGGGTATCAGCCGTTTTCCCAATGAAGAGACTTACGGTGGGCGATTGACCGATGGCGAGGCGGTGAAGGCCCGTGCGATTCCGGTTTGGCGGCAGGACTCCATGGGGGTCTGGGGTGACGGGGCGGTCCGGCTGATCGACACGGCCGGAAGTGGCTGGGAGGACGAGGAGGAGGAAGGGGGGGCTTCCCGAATCAATCCGGGCGAGGCGCGTCGAGTGGTCTTGGAGGCGCGGCGATTGCTTGATGGCGGGGTTCCACCTGAGGAGGTGGGAATCATCACACCCTACGCGGGGCAGGCCAGGTTGATACGCCAGTTGCTGGAAGATGAGCGGGTGGAGATTGATTCGGTTGATGGATTCCAGGGGCGGGAAAAGGATGTCATCCTTTTGTCCCTGGTTCGGAGCAACGCGTCGGGTGAGATCGGATTTCTCAGCGAGAAGCGGCGTACCCACGTCGCTATCACCCGGGCGAGGCGCTTGCTACTGGTGGTGGGAGACAGCGCCACGCTGACCGCTGACCCGTATTTCGAGCAATTTTTTTCGCACCATCAGGAAGGCGGTCAGTCTCGGTCGGTCTACGAGTTGCCCGATCACGAGGGGTGAGCAAGGTCATGGCGGGGCGAGTGGCATCCTGTTAATTTGAATAAGCTACATCGCCACACTTGGTTGCGTGTCAGCCGTTTCATGATGGAGAGTCACC
>CAWUOE010000286.1:0-4977 GCA_963923355.1 uncultured Gemmataceae bacterium
TTTGCCAGCATCGGGGTATGTGTATTGCCCACTGCGCTCGTAGGCGACCTGCAACTTGGGCTCGGTGGCGTTGGCGCTGACATACACATTGTTCTCGCGCCCCGGTGCGGCATCAAACGACACGCCCACCGAGCGCCAGGGTTCCCCACCGGTGATACGCAGGCGGAGGGTCAATTCAAAATCTATTGGTATCTTCCGGTTCAGTTTCAACGCGGAGCGCTGTTCGCTTGGGACCGGGAGGATGGCCGACCCGTTCTCGGATTTCCATTTACCCGGGCCGGTCGGAGTCCAGACAGCAGGATCAAGCTGGTTGAAGTTTTCGGTCAACAACAGTTTGCCTGGCTTGCTCTCGGGTGGACGGGTGCGCGATTCCGCCTCGGTGACCTGTCTTGTGGCCTCGAGCCTCCTCGCCTTGGCCGAGGCGAGAGCCCCTTCGGACTGCTTGATAAACAGGTCCAGCACCTCGGGCCGAGTCTCGGGAGCATGAGCCCGTGGTGGCAAGGTAATCTCATCCACCTTGAAAGCGGCAAAGTTGAGAAAAGAAGGCGCACCCGGCTCCAACTTCCTGCGGGTGTCCGGGCGTGATTCGTCACCGCGGATGTGTTTATGGGTTGGCTTGTCCAGATTGCAATCGAAAGCGCGCGGGAAGCCCTGGGCAGCGTCGATCGAACCCGCGGGTGCGTCGAATCGGACCTGATAGGGCTCGAAAACCGCCCTCAGGCGGTAGTAGTCCTCGGCGGTGATGGGGTCGTACTTGTGGTCGTGGCACTTGGCGCAATTGGCGGTCAGACCGAGGAAGCCCTTGAGCGTGTGCTCGATGGTCTCATCCATCCAACTGGTGCGGTTGAACAGGAAATATTGCCGCGCCAGGTAGCCGGTCGCCCTCAGCTTGGATGGGTCATCCGGGTAGAGTTCATCGGCAGCCAGCATCTGGCGAATCATCTCGTCGTAGGGAAGATCCCTTTCAACGGATTCGATGATCCAGTCGCGCCAGTGCCAGATATTTTTTTGGCTGTTGCGCACCTCCGCCCCCAATCCCCACCAATCGCTGTATCGCCAAATGTCCATGAAGTGCCTGGCCCAACGCTCTGCATGGCGCGGGCTGTTCAGCAACCGATCCACCTCGCGAGGGTAGGCGTCCGGACTGGCATCCGCCAGGAAACGGTCCATTTCTTCCGGAGTGGGCGGCAACCCGATGAGATCCAGATACACCCTGCGCAGGAGTGTCCGCGGGTCCGCCTCGGGTCTCGGGTTCAGTCCCTTTTCCCGCCAACCTTTTTCAATCCACCCATCGATGGGATTGGCTCCGGGCAACGGGGCAACCGCACGGACTGGTTTTTTGAATGCCCAATGATCGCGCGGGTCAGGGTCGCGTTGCTCCCGCTCGGGAGCCGGCGCCCCGGATGCGATCCATTGCTCGAGGCGAGACAGGTCCTCCGGGCCGACCTCCTCCCCTTCCCCCTTGGGAGGCATGCGGCGCTTGTTGCCGTGGCCGGCAGAGCGCTGCCAAACCAGACTCTCCCTGGGTTTGCCGGGGATGATCCCGGGCCCGGAATCTCCCCCCTTGAGCATGTCTGCCACCGTGTCGACACGGAGACCACCTTTTTGCTCGAGGGCGCCGTGACAGGCAAGGCAACGCACCGCGAATAGCGGCTTGATTTTTGCGGAGTAGACCAAAGGATCCACCACGGGTGGTTTTTGGCCATCGGCTGCAGGGGCGGTCAGCAGAAAGAACGCAATCCAAGTCATGCAAATGCCCTGAATAAAGGCAAATCAGGCGGGATCCTTAGTTTCCCATGGTCTTTTTGGAGTCGCAAGTGGGATGGCCCGTGAAAACCCGGCTCCGGGGAGGATAAAATGAGCCTCCGAAACCCCTTAACCCCTTGCACGGAACCGTGGTGCCCAAGCCTGATGCCGAAAAGGCTGAGCCCGCCAGCCTGCCCGTGACCGTCCGGGTGCTGGGCTGGGCCAGCCTGCTGAATGACTGCGCCAGCGAGATGGTGTACGCGCTTTTGCCACATTTCCTGATGCAGTTTCTGGCAGGCAACCGGTTTCTGCTCGGCCTGATTGAGGGATGCGCCGATGCGACAGCCAGCCTGCTGAAAATATGGATGGGCCGTGTGGCCGACCGGGGTGGCTCCCGCAAGGCGTTCATTGTGCTGGGCTATTCGGTACCGGCGCTTGTCCGGCCGCTGATCGGGCTGGCCACCCTGCCCTGGCATCTATTCGCGGTGCGCATCACCGACCGGTTGGGCAAAGGCATCCGCACCCCGCCACGGGATGCCATGATCGCAGATACCACAGCGGCAGAATTGCGGGGGCGGGCATTCGGGTTTCATCGTGGAATGGACAACCTTGGGGCAGCGGTGGGACCGTTGATCGCCGCGCTTTTTCTTGCAGCCTGGCCGGACCACCTGCGGAGCCTGTTTCTGCTCACCCTGCTGCCGGGTTTGCTGGTGGTGGCCCTGCTGGCTTTCCGGCTGCCGGATGCACGGGGGCCCAGGGTGGTACCGGTGTTGGAAGCGGGACAGGATCGCCTGTCCGGTTCCTCCGGTTTCATCCGGTACATGGTAGCCCTGCTGATTTTCACCCTGGGAAATTCCTCCGACGCGTTCCTGCTGGTGCGTGCGGGTGAGGTGGGGGTGCCTGTGGCGCTACTGCCTATGCTGTGGTGCGCCTGCCATGTCGCCAAAAGTGGAGGAAATTTCCTTGTGGGTCGGTGGATAGACCGGTTGGGGGCGCGTCGCCTGCTTCCCTTGGCTTGGTGCGGGTTCGCGCTAGTGTACGCTGGATTCGCCCTGGCCAATGCCACGTGGCACGCCTGGGCGCTTTTTCTGGCCTATGGCCTGGTGATGGGGTTGGTGGAACCGGCTGAGCGGACCCTGGTTGGCCACCTGGTGACCCATGGGCGCAGGGGCATGGGCTACGCCTGGTACAGCTTCACCAGCGGCATCGCAGCGCTGCCAGCAAGCCTGGTTTGCGGACTGCTCTACCAGTGGAGCGGGCCGATGGCGGCCTTTTCCTACGGGAGTTGCCTGGCGCTGGTGGCGGTATTGATCCTGCTGACCGTTCCTACCCGAACGGCTGAAAGCTGATCAGCCCAGGATGTCATCCAGATCGGGGTTATGTCGGGAACCTGGAGCCGCGAAGGGATCTTCCGCGGCGGGTGGAGGCTGATCCGGGGCACCCAAACGCTTCAGCAAATCCCTGGCCGCCTGATCGATTTGCGCGCGCCGGGACTTGAACTGTTCGGCCTCTGGCGGATCAGACGCTTTTTCCGGATCGTATTTATCCCACAAGAGATTTTTCTGCCGGCGGATGCCGTCGGGAGTGACATCCCGCTCGAGGTCGAATTCGAGCACGCTTTCCGGGTCGGACAGATCGAGGGGACCGCCTCGGTCGGTTTTGAGGCCGAGCATCCGCCGAAGCAGCGCGAGGAACTCCGTTTCACGGGTATTACGCCCCTCGGCCGGGCCCATCACCTTGCAGCACAACCGGTACCCCCACCTGCGCTGATCGGTGGGTAGCACCACCAGGCGATCCCTCAGGGCATCCAACTCCACCGGTTCCCGGCCGGCCAGGCAGGCATCGATCTCGACATGGTTGGTGACGGCCTTCTCCGTTGAAAACCGTTCACGCAGCGCGGTGAGGAGGTTCTTGCGCTCCGCCTCGACCACACGGCCATCACATTTGGCCGCCGCCAAGCCCAGGTCCACCATGGCATCGAACCAGGCGATCATTTGCTCGCCCGGCGACTGGGTCCAGGCAGGTTTGGCCGGGGAAGGAGGGGGTGCCTGAGTTTTGGCAGGAGGGGAATCCGATTCAGCAAATGGATCGAAAGGATCCTCGGGGGTTTTTCCTTGGGACGTAGTTGGGGAATGGGATTGAGGACGGCTTTTGCGGGGCTTGAGAAACTCGTCGCTGGAAGTCTCTTCTTGTTCCACGGCCTTCCCCGCCTTTTGGACAGGAGGTTCAGGCAACGGGAGGGGGGCCTGGGAAGGAGGCATTGGCACAGGTTCAACCGGCCAGCCCATGAATTCGTCGATGGTAGGCAGGGGGGCTTCCAGGATATCGGGAGACAGAAGTGCCGGTTGGCGGAAGGTGAAAACCAGGCCGGACCCGTTTTGGTGGGCCAACGCCAATTTGGGGCCCAAATTCTCGAGCGCCTGACGGAAGACCGCGATGGTACGCCTGGGCTCGCGCATGGCCTGCTCGAATTCGCGGGTGGCGCGGGCTTCTCGCTCGCGCTCCTTCGCCGCCTCGGGCCCGATCCCCTTGTTGAAATCGCGCGTGGCACCCTCCGCTATTTTTTTGGCGGCGGATTTCAGGGTTTTTTCCCTTTCAGGGCCAACGCCGGGCACCCCCTGGAGGCTGAACGCATCGGCAATGGCGCCCACATCGCGAAAACCGGAGGAGCGGAGGCCATCGAGGATGGACGGGCCGATTCCCTGGGCCTTGAGCAACAGGTCCAGCTCCAAACCGGAGAGGTGCTTTTTCAGCGCATCGGCCCGATTCTTTGTGATAGTGCGGGCGTGCTCGGTATTTGCGGCCTGGACCTGGGATTCGGCTGTGTTCAAAGCCCGGCGCAATTCCTTTTCCAACTGTTCGACCCGCAAGGCCCAGCGATGGGTCGGGGAGGCGGACAACTGCTTTTTGCGGATGAAAACGAACAGGGCCAAAGGCACGCCGATCGCCAGCACCACCACCAAGAGGACCTGCAACCAGAACATTGCCACACCCCCGACCGGCCAGAGTGCCCGCGTACTTTCCGAGCAATCTCTTTTTAACAGCCAATGCTGATTTTCCTGACCGGGCTTACCGGGAAAGACCCATGGCGTGGGCAAGCTACCCCCGCCATGGCTGGCACAGGCATCAGGACCGGAAATTGGGTTGGCAGCCACCTGTGTGTCGGGTTGGGGACAGAAGATCCGGAAAAAATCAGCTGACCTTCCCCATTTTGGGGCCATAGATGTGATT
>CAWUOE010000287.1:0-4963 GCA_963923355.1 uncultured Gemmataceae bacterium
AGGCGAGTTCGAAATCATGGATGGCGGCTGCGCCGTTCATGGCCACCGCGGTCACCACGCCCTGGTTCAGCCAACTGTTCAGGTAGGGCGCGCACCCCACCTTGATCACATGGCCCCCGATCGCGGCCACCACCTGGCGCCCCTCGCGTTTGGCGCGGACCAGCTCATCCCGCACCCTGCGCAGGGTGTTGGCCGCCAGTTGCCTGGGTAACGCGTCCAGCCACTGGGTGACGGTTGCGCCCGCGCCCACCGGCTTGCCCAGGTCGTCGGCAAATACCTTGCTGGGCCGGTCGGCCAGCGAGTAGGTGCGAAGACCGGTCAGGTCCATCGGTGACGGGTAATCCGCGCCGCTCATGGTTGCTCCTCAAGGTAGGGGCCGGCGTAGCCCGAAGGCTGATCCAGCTCGCGCAGGTGCATCACGGAATCGTGGTCGGCCTGCTCGGCCGCCAGGGCCGCCTCGCATTGTTTCTCCAGAAGGGTCTCAAGGATCTCTCCCCCCTCCAGGATTTCCAGTTCCACATGGGGCGCATAAAGCGGCCGGCCACCCAGGTCACTCATCCGCAGCTTGACCAGATCCTTCCGGGTGCAGGCCATCACTGTCCCCTCGGGCAGGCTGGAAGCCCACAGGCGCAGTTCCCGCACGCTGTCGCGGTCGTAGGCGAAGTGGTCGGGGAACACGCGATGGTCCACCACCCGGGCTCCGATCTGCTCCAGTGTCTTGCGGAAGGCCTCGGGACGACCGATACCCGAGAAGGCCGCCACATCCCTGCCCCGCAGCGTCACTAGCGGCAGCAGTTCCTCCTCACCCTCGCGGGCCAAACCCACAGCTTGGTGCCGCGTCAGCACCACCGGCAGGTCCGGAAATTTGTTTTTCAGCAGGTTCCGCAGTTCGGCCAACCGGACCGCGTCCACCTGGTCGCAGCGGGTCAGTAGCACCGCGTGGGCGCGCTTCAATCCGGCCACCGGCTCGCGCAGGAGACCCCGTGGCAGCAGGTGCCCGTGGCCCCACGGGCAGGTCGCGTCAATCAGCACCAGATCCAGATCACGGGCCAGCCGTCGGTGCTGGAATCCGTCATCCAGCAAAATCAGTTGACTTTCCAGCTCATCAATGGCGGTTTTACCGGTCTCCACCCGGTCTGGCCCCTGAAGATGGGGCACATCCGGCAGGATTTCCTCCAAGAGCAGCGCCTCGTCATTCTGCAGGTTGTCATCGGCGCCATATCCCCGGCTGAGCAGCGCGACTTGTATGTCGCGGTCACGCAGCCAGCGGGCGATCCAGGCCACGGCGGGGGTCTTGCCCGTGCCGCCCACGGTGAGATTGCCCACGCTGATCACGGGTCGGGTTAATGGGATGGGCTTTTTGCGAAAGGCTTCCCGCAGCCACCAGCCGATGCAATACAGGCCGCTGGCCAGCCACAGTCCCAGCCTTGCCAGGGACGCGAACGGACCTCGGGACTCGCCAGAGAGCAATCGCTCCCAGTCGCGAGACCCACCGCCTTTCGGGGCATTGTTGGGTGCCAGTGCGATCAACAAGGGGATCCATCCCCAAACCACACGCACCGTGACGGAAAAACAGCGTCCCTGCGGCCTCACCCCGGTGCCCCAGTCTTGTACCCCGCCCGTTAAATCCGAGTCAACCAAAGCGGTTTGGGGTCACTGGATCGTCCAGGAAAACACCCTTAGAATGCACCACCGGGCTAGTTCAAGCCGGCAAATGGTTAATATGGTGAATATGCAATATTTAGAAAGGATGGGACCCATGGCCCGTTTGTTTTTCTTGGCTTTGCTGGCCGGCACCTTCGCGATGGCCTTGGGTGGGTCCCTGTCGGCTCAGGAAACCACCACCAAGGTGATCCCCGCCGCCAAGAAAACTCAAGACCTGCTCAAGACCAAAATCTCCGTCGACTTCGAGGACACCATCCTCAAGGAAGCCGTGCAAGAGCTGAAGGATCAGGTGAAGGGCTTGGTCATCCTCATCGACACCAAGGGAGGCGTCAGCCAGAACGGCAAGCTCACCTTCAAGGCCAAGGATGCCCCGGTGACCGAGGTGCTCGAGGGCATGTTCACCAAGAACGGCCTGGGCTATGTGATCATCAACAACGCCAAGGACGCCTACCCCGGTGCTGTCCTCATCAAGCAGGGGAAAGAACGCGGCAAACTGGTCAATTCCCGCTGACCCATCCGTTTTCCCGGGGCACCTCCCGTTGGCACGCGCACGCGGTAGTCGCCCCGACTTCACCTTCCTGGACCCGCTGGTGGCCCTATCGCGCGATGGCAAGATTGCCATCGGCGGCCAGATCGATGCCGATACCCTGACCACCGCCTATAGCCGTGGAATTTTCCCATGGGAGGATTCCCCCGCCGGCCCAGTCTGGCATGCCCATGCACCGCGCTGCGTGATGCGCGTCCACCCCGGCTGCGGCAACCGCAGCCTGCGCCGGGCCGCCAAATTGCCCTTCTCCTTCACAACCGACCAAGCCTTCCCCAAGGTGATGCAAGGCTGCGCAGACCGCGCGGAAGGCTCCTGGATCACCGACGAGAAACTGGCAGGCTACACCGAATTGCACCGCCGCGGCTTGGCCCACAGCGTGGAGGCCTGGCTGGACAATGAACTGGTCGGCGGCCTCTACGGCGTCACGCTGGGCGGTTTGTTCGCCGGCGAAAGCATGTTTTCACGCGTCAGCCAGGCCAGCAAAGCCAGCCTGGCCTGGCTGCTCGATCGCCTCATCAACTGGGGTTACACCCTGTTTGATGCCCAGGTCGCCAACCACCACACCCTCTCCCTCGGCTTCAAGGAAATCGGCTGGGCCGAATTCCAGACCGAATTGAAAACCGCCCTGGTTGCTCCCGCCCGCTGGGGCGACTGACAATAAAACACCACCAAGATGCAAATCCCACCAGGGTACCCGGCTTTGATTTGGTTTCCTTGCGCCCTGCGGTGAAAATCAGCCTTTTCCTTGCACGTCAAACATCCCACCGCTACCAACAGCCCCTGCCCAAGGGTATACTGCCGCCAAAGCGAGGTGCCTCATGCGTCTGTTTCATGGCCTGCTGGCGGTGGCTACTTTGACCCTGATTCTGCAGGCCTGTCCTGCGCAGCAGTCCAAGGCGCTGCCCAGAGCCACGCCGGAATCACAAGGTATCTCCTCCGAGGCGGTGCGCGAGTTCATCGCCACGCTGGACCAAAAGGTCAACACCATGCACAGCGTCATGGTGGTGCGGCACGGCAAGGTGATCGCCGAGGCCTGGTGGCAACCGCAAACACCGGACACCCCGCATGTGCTCTGGTCACTCAGCAAAAGCTTCTGCTCCACCGCGGTGGGGTTGGCCATCGCCGAGGGTAAGCTGAAGCTGGATGATGAGGTGCTCAAGTTTTTCCCCGAAGAGGCGCCCAACGAGCCGTCGAAGAACCTCAAGGAAATGCGGGTGCGCGACCTGCTCTGCATGTCCACCGGCCACGAGACCGAGCCGAATCTCCGCGCCGAACCCAACGGCAATTGGGTGAAGATCTTCCTGGCCCACCCGGTGCCCCACAAACCCGGCACCCACTTCAAGTACAACACCCCCGCCACCTACATGCAGTCAGCCATCGTGCAGAAGGTGACCGGCCAGACCGTGCTCGACTATCTCAAACCCCGTTTGTTCGAGCCCCTTGGCATCGACAACCCCCGGTGGGACGCCAGCCCCCAGGGCATTTCCATTGGCGGCTACGGCCTATTCGCCCGCACCGAAGATATTGCCAAGTTTGGTCAGCTCTACCAGCAGAAGGGCCAGTGGAACGGCAAGCAACTCATCCCCGAGCGCTGGGTGCAGCAGGCCACCGCCCGCCAGACATCCAACGGCAGCAATCCCAAAAGTGACTGGGACCAGGGCTACGGCTACCAGTTCTGGCGCTGCCGCAACGGCGCCTTCCGTGGCGACGGCAAGGACGGCCAATTCTGCATCGTGCTCCCCAAACAGGACACTGTCATCGCCATGACTGCCAACACCACCGACATGCAGGGCGAACTGAATGTGGTGTGGGACAAGCTGCTGAAGCAACTGGGCGATAAACCCCTGCCCGAAAACGCCGAGGGAGCGAAGGCCCTGAAAGAGTTGGTGGCGGGTTTGAAGGTGAAGGAAAAGGCAGCGAAGTAAAGGGTGGTAGCCAATGTTTCAAGGGATCCGTACCTGGGAATAAACCATGCCCTCCAACCCCTGGCGGGTGGACGAATCATTCATCCCCGGTGAATACCCACCCCGGGAAAAAACTCACCTTCTCCTCATTCTCGGCACATTCCTGATCGGCTTCAGCGTTTCCGTCCTGTACAGCACGATGCTAACTTTGGAAACGATCCCTTTGGGTGCGTTCGCCGGCCTTTTCATATTGCCTCCAGTGGTCGGCTACTACGCCTTCCTAACCCCGACTGACCCACCCCTGGCAAAACATCTCGCCTTCTTGACCATCGCGTTTGTCGAAATCGCCTCCTGCGCCGCCCTTTATTTCCACTGGAACTCAATACCCATACCCAAATTCCATGGTTTCCATTTCCTGGATTGGCCCTTCGTCCGCACCCACAACGATGGATATGTCGGAGATGCGGTGTGGATCGCAATCCAGTGCTTCCTGGCCGGCGTTAGCGCCTCCTACGGGATGATTCTGGCGGTACCAAAAATTAAATCGCTGTTCCGAACTAATAACTATATTTTTAAGACATTTTTTATAATTAATATTTTTTAGCCATGGATTTTTCTATTTCACCTGAACCGAAAATTCTTCTTTAAAAATGCCAGTCAAGTACTGGCATTTTGCCCCGGCTCCTTTTCCAGCAACAGCCCAACAATCGAGCCAACGGTTGCGAAAAGCCACCAGCCCAAGAACAAAGGCGGCTCGTTCCAACTTCCACCATGGGTCAAATGCCGCACCAAATCAACGCCATACCAAACCAACCAGGCCCCCTGAACCAGGACTGATAAGCCCCAA
>CAWUOE010000288.1:0-4959 GCA_963923355.1 uncultured Gemmataceae bacterium
GGGTGCGTCGCCGTGTCGGTTTTCCTGGTGATGCAGCCCAACCGGTCCACCTTTGTGGCAAAATCAAACACCGGGCTATCCCCGGTTCTGGAGGCGCAATCCAAGGATCCCATCCTGGGGCCGCCCATCGCCCAGGTGAGGAGGTTGATGGATGATTCCAGCTTGTATGCGAAACAGAACAAGGTACCCGAGGCATTCCGATGCCTGGACCAGGCGAGGGCCCTGCTCGAGCGCATGGCGGCCGAGGACAGTCCCACTCGGCTGAAAGGTGACGACCTGACGGCCTTCCGGGCGGAGCTGAAAAAACTCGGGGTCGTGGTCGGTGGACAGTTGGTGCTCCTGCACCGCAAACTGCCCAAGAAGTAAAAGGCAACAGGGCGTTTTTTCGGCGAGGCATCTGATGTCGTTCAAGACGGTTGGCACCCTGCGGGAAGGCAACGGATATTCTGTCCTCCTGCAGGAGGATGAGATGACCGGCCTGCGCCATGTGGTCAAGGAGGTCAAGGGACCCGACCCGGACGGATACCTGGTTCGCCAGTTGAAGTCTGAATTCGAACTGTTTCGCAAGCTGGAAAGTCCGTGGTTTCTCAAGCCTGTGGAAATCCTCCGTCAGGGGAAGACCCTGGTGTATGGCGAAGCACAATGCACACTGGCCCAATATCTGGCCCGCAAGGGAAAAATGAACCCAGCCCTGGTGGGAAATCTGCTGGAACAAATCGGCCAAGGCCTGGAGTCATTGCACAAGGCAGGTTTCCTTCACACCGCTTTGGGACCCACCTCGGTGTTCCTCGGGCCGGATGGCAGGCTGTTACTGGGTGATTTCCGCCCCTTCGCTTTCATGGGGAAAGACCCCATGCCCGACCCGGACCCTCTGCCCAGGTACCAGGCTCCCGAATGCAACGATTCGGCGTTCGGGCCAGTGGGCCCCGGTTCCGACCTGTACAGTCTGGGGTACCTCGCTTTGGAAGCCCTGACAGGCGCCGCTTATCTGGGCTTGTTTGGTCCCGGTGAGCAGGGGGGAACCCTGGCATGGCATCTCGACCCCACCAAGCGACTTCAGGATCTCCGGGGTACCCTGCCACTGGTTCCTTCCAGCCTTCTGGATGTCATCGAGGCGATGATTCCCAAAAGCCCTCCACGGCGCGGTATTAAATCGGCCAAGGACCTTCTGGATCAGCTCACCAAAAGGAAACTGGTTTCCAGTCAGGTTCTGCCTGCCTACCTGGGTGAGGGGGAATCTGCCGGATTACAAGCCCCCGCCAGTCCTCCCAGGCTGCTGATCCTGACGCCCCAAGGACTCACTGGCGGGCGCCAAGTGGTTTTCGTGCCCGGCAAACCGGTGTTGATCGGCAATCAGCCGGGCTGTGACTGGATGATCCAAGGCAAAGGAATGGCGGCACGCCATGCCATCCTGTTCTGTGACAAGGATGGTCAGTGGCTGTTGTTTGACCTGCGTGGGCGGGGTGACTGCCATGTGAACGACCTGCGTGAACCGGTGATGCCTGTCAAAAAGGGGGATATTCTCCGGGTGGGCTCCGGTGCGCATCTGGTGGATCTGGGGGAACCGGTGGATGGGTCCCGCGTGCTATGCGGGGTGAATGTCGGCCGCCTGATGGGTAAGACCCGGGAAGGGAAATTCTTCCTGGGTTACTCGGAAAAACGGCGCTCCCCCGTGGTACTACAGATTTTCCCTCCAGCGTTCGGCGATGACGAGGAATGGGTTCGAAGGCTCCTGCAGGAGAGCTCCACCCTGAGCCACCTCAGGAACAATGCCATCCTGGCTCTGCACGAGGTGGGCCGCAGGGTGCTTTCGGACAAGCAGGTGCTTTGGTACGTGATTCGCGATTACAGCCTGCTGGGAACCATGTCCAAAAGGATCTACCTGGGGGACCGCGTCCCCCCCATCCGTTTGACCCGCTATGCCAGCAGCGCGGGCAGGGCCCTGCTGGAAGCCCACGGGCTGGGCGTGGTGCATGGGTGCCTGCATCCCGGCACGTTGTTTTTCGACGCCGCAGACCGCCTGCGGGTCGGTTTCCTTCCGCTACCCCTGGATGGCCGTATCGGCTACCGCGATGAGGAGGGCAACCCCCTCCTGGGTAGCGTGGTCCATTACCGTGCGCCCGAGCTTTTTGGCACCGGCCGGCCCGGCACCCCGGCCACCGATGTCTATGCGCTGGCTGCCTGCATGCTTCACTACCTGACAGGCAGGACGCCATTTGATCCCGGAGTTCCATCCAAGCAGGCCGTCTTGGCCTTGAAGGAAAAAGAACTCAACACTTTTGATCCTGGAAATCCGGATTATCCGGCCGCCGAGACCAACGCGCTGTTCCAAAAGGCCCTGAATCCAGACCCGGCCAAAAGGTTCGCCGGGCCCGCCGAATTGGTGATGGCGTTCCGTCGTGTATTCTGTCCGCATACCCTGGAAGGCGCCGCGCAGAAGGACCCGGGCTGAAATCAGGCCAGGATGGGCTTGATCACCTCGCCTGCCACATCGGTCAACCGGTAGTCCCGTCCGGCGTGCCGGTAGGTGAGGCGTTCGTGGTCCAGTCCCAGCAGGTGCAGCATCGTGGCGTGCAGGTCGTGGGTGTGCACCTTTCCCTCCACGGGAAAAATACCTAGCTCATCCGATTTGCCATGGGTTATGCCGGCCTTCACCCCGCCTCCGGCCATCCAGGAGCTGAACACCAGGTTGTGGTGCTCGCGGCCCGGGTGATCCTTGGTGGCGTTGAATGGCGTCCGGCCGAATTCCGTAGTCCACACCACCAGCGTGCTGTCCAGCATGCCTCTGCGTTTCAAGTCGGCGATCAGCGCCGCGATCGGTTGGTCGATCTTTTTGGCCAGGGGGACATGGTCCGCCATATTGCCATGGGAATCCCAGTTTTCCGAACTGCTGGAGCCCACATCGATCAGTTCCAGGAAACGCACACCGCGTTCCGCTAGGCGCCGTGCCACCAGGCATTGCCAACCGAAACCGGAAGTGGTGCCCGGTTCTATCCCGTACAGGCGCAGGGTTTCCACAGTTTCTCCGGCCAGGTCGAATGCCTCGGGCGCTGCCGATTGCATCCCGAACGCCGTTTCAAAAGAACGGATCCTGGCTTCCAATGACTGGTCTCCCGCATGCTCCGCCTGGTGCCGTTGGTTCAGGCGAGCCAGAAGCCCCAATTCTAATCCTTGGGTGGACCCGGCTGATGCGGGCCGTCGCGCATGGGGTAGTGGGACTGGGCCGGGCACCACATGCGTGCCTTGGTGGCACCCGGGCAGGAAGTCGGCTCCCCAAGTCTGGGCCCCGGCATAAGGTGCCTTGGGGGCCAGTACCATGAAGGAGGGAAGGTTGCGGTTCAGGGTCCCCAACCCGTAGCTCACCCACGAACCAAGGCTCGGCCGGGCAAACTGGGCCGATCCGGTGTGGGCGGCCAGGGTGCCTTTGTCGTGCCCGTCACTGTCGGCGACCATGGCGTTCAGCACGCACAATTCATCAATGACCGACCCGATATGGGGAAACAGCGTGCTGGTGGGGATACCGCTTTTCCCCCGTTTTTCAAAGCCGAAGCGGGATTGGATCAAATACCGTTCAAATTTGCCGGGCTTGTTCAGCCACCGGGTGGCGGTGATCGTCTGCCCATGCCGTCTGGTCAATTCAGGCTTGGGGTCGAAGGTGTCTATCTGGGAGACACCCCCTGTGGAGTAAAGGAAAATCACCCGGTCTGCCTTGGCCGGGAAGTGTCCACTGCGTGGCGCCATCGGATCGGTTGCCTGGCATCGTGCTTCTTCCGCAAGCAAGCCCGCCAACGCGATGGCGCCCATGCCACCGGAGGCGGTTTGCAACCATTGTCGCCTGGAGCAATTTGGCATCGAAGTCACTCCAGGTGCATTGCCGCGTTGCTGACCAGTAGCACACGGCAAAGCGCGTTCCATGCTTTCGATTCGGTTTCCGAAGCCGTTGCTTTTTCAAGCTCCGGCTTTTTCCGCACCTGCTCGAGAAAAGCAAGGATCTCCCGTTCACCTTCAGGGCCGGGTGGATGGCCGGTGGTCATTTCCACCGCAAGTCGCACGCGAGCAGGGGTGTCGCCCGGTTGGCTGAGCAACCGTCGGGCGAAGGCCTCGGCCTGCTGGTGGACTTGTGGACTGTTCATCAGGTACAGCGCTTGGGTCGGCGTGGTGGTTGCCAGTCGCCCCGCGCTGGACAGGTTTGGATCAGCCCCGTCAAAAAGGGCCAGATAAGGGTGTCGGCGGTTGCGCTGGCTCATAAGGTAAACCGAACGGTGATTCGAGTCATACACCGCATGGAATGGGTTGTGGATCGTGAATCCCCAGGATGACTCCGGAGGGAACGGATGCCTGCCGGGGCGGGACAGGTCGAGGTTTCCGCTGACGAAGAGCATCTGGTCGCGCAGGGTTTCGGCGTCCAGTGGACGGCGCTGGAAATGGCCCAGCAGGCGGTTGCCCGGATCCTTGGCCTGCTGTTCGGTGGAGGGATCACTGGCCAGTTGATACACACGCGACAGCAGGATCATCCGGTGCAGGGACTTCAGCGACCAGCCACCCCGCATGAATCGGTCCGCGAGATAATCCAGCAGTTCAGGATGGCTAGGAGCTTCACCCCGGGTGCCAAAATCACTGGCGGTTGCCACCAGACCCTGGCCGAAATGCCATTGCCAGACACGGTTAACCATCACCCGGGCGGTGAGGGGATTTTTTGTTTCCGTCAACCAACGGGCCAAATCCTTCCTGCCGCTTCCGGTGGATGCCTTTTCGCCACCCAGGATTTCCAGGAATCGCCTGGGAACCTCGTCGGACAATTTGTCCGGTTCTCCCCTTAACTGGATTCGCGCATCAACCGTTTTTCCTTCCGCGGACGCATAGGCGCTGGGATAGGGTTTTTGAGAAACGGCGGCAGCCAGATCTTTTTGTGCGCTGGCAAGCTCACCTTCGATTCGGCTGAGTTCCTTTTTGGCCTCA
>CAWUOE010000289.1:0-4936 GCA_963923355.1 uncultured Gemmataceae bacterium
GTGAGGATTGGGTGGAGAGTTGATCTTAAACCTTCACGCAATCCACCGGCTGATAACCCTTGCCCAGGACAGGTTCGGCTGGGTAGCCGAGCCAGTTTTGCAGCAGAGCGGCGTATACCTGGCGGAAGTCGGTGTGGTGTTTCAGGTCGCCGTCCACCAGGTCGGTGAGGCTGGGGTGGGCGCCGGTCACCCCGGGCTTGACCCCCGGGCCGATGCAGAACATCTGAGAGGCGGCGCCGTGGTCGGTGCCCAAGCTGCCGTTTTCCACCACACGACGGCCGAACTCGCTGAAGGTGGCCACCATCACCCTGTCGGCCAGCTTGTGGGATTTGAGGTCTTTCAGGAAAGCACCCACGGCGCCCGAGAGTTCTGCCAGCAACAATTCATGCACGGGCTGCTGTCTGGAGTGAGTGTCAAAACCGCCCAAGGAGACATAGAAGATCTGCGTGCCCATGTCGCCGGCGATGAGGCGGGCCACCACCTGCAGCTTGCGGGCGAGGCCGGTTTCGGGGTAGGTGGCGCCCGGCTTGTAGGCCTTGGCCACTTCCCCCAGACGGTCAACGCTGGTCAGCGTCACATCGGCGGTGCGGCGGAGGAAGTCGAGTTCGCCGCCGGCCTCGGTTGACTTGAGTGCCACGGCCTCGCGCAGGGTTTGTTTGGCGCGGGCCTGGGCGGATGGGTCGCCCGGGCTGGGTAGCAGCTTATAGGCGTCCATCGACTGGACATTGGGCACATTGACCCGACCACTGAGCAGGGCCAGCGGGAGTTTTTCCGAACCCAAGGCCAGGGCGGGCACGCCGCCAGCCAGAGCCTTGGGGTCGCGCTCGAGCGCGCGGCCCAGCCAGCCATCGCGCAGGTCCACGCTTTCAGGCCGGGCGGTGTGCCAGATGTCCATGCTGCGGAAGTGGGACCTGTCGGGCTTGGGGTAGCCCACGCCTTGGATCACCGCCACCTGGCTGTCATCGAACAGGGTGCGCAGGTCGCCCAGCCTGGGGTGCAGCCCCACGGAGCTGTTGAGCTTCAGCACCCGGTCCTTGGGCACGGCCAGCACGGGGCGAGCCTTGTAATACGCGTCATCAGCGAAGGGGATAACGGTGTTCAGGCCATCGTTGCCGCCGGCCATTTCCACCACCACCAGCACGCGGCCGGAGTTGTCGGGTTTGCCCAGCCAGCCGGCGGCGCGCACGGCGGACCGCCAGATGCCGGGCAGCGAAACGCCCACCGACGCCGCGCCGGCGGTGCCGCATTGCCCCAAGAAGATTCTTCGACTGCCGGCCATGGTGGTTTTCCCCAGGTCACATCAACTGGTATTCGGGCAAGGCGAGGATGAGGTGCAGCAGGCCACGGTCGCGGGTGGCGGGTGCCTCCTGGTTGGAGGTGAACCCCCGCAGCCGGTCCAGCACGGCCCCGTCGGGCGGAGTGGCGAGCAGCAGGCTGCAGTAGTGGGCAACCGCCTGGCTGGCGCTGAGGAGCTGGTGGTCGCGGGCCCGGGAATCGAGATCGATCAGCGGGCCATATTTCGCGCCCGCGGCAAGCTCTGAGGCGAAGTTGGCGCGCAGCAGATAGGTGGTGGAGCTGATCCACAAGCGGCCGCCTTCCCACCCCTTCACGGTGGGCGGCAGGAAGACCGCCTGGCCCAGTTCGTCGAGGCAGCGGGCGGTGGGCTCCAGCCGGGGCGCCGGCACCAGAGCGCGCTCGGCCCCCAGCACCAGGTCGAGCGGGCTTTTGATGATGGTTCCGCGCGCCTTGGGGCTGAAGAACAGTTTGCTGGCGAGTAGCTCGCGCAAGACCGGCGCCATGCGGTACTGGTGGCGGCGGATGGAATCGGCAACGGCCTGGATGGTGGGCGCATCGGGGCCGGGCGATACGAAGGTGGTCAGCAGCCGGGTGGCGAGGAAGCGCGGGCAGGCGGGTTGCTTCAGGCAGATGTCGATGACCGCGTCGCCATCGAACTTGCCGGTGCTGCCCAGCACGGTCTTGGTGCCGGTGTCGTGCTGGGTGTCGTTGAACCAGAACTCGCCGTCGCGCATGTGCCAGCCGGTGAAGCAGCGGGCGGCCTCCTGAATGTCTTTCTCGGTGTAGTTGCCCACGCCGAGGCTGAACAGCTCCATCACCTCGCGGGCGAAGTTCTCGTTGGGGTGGCGGCGACGGTTGGCGTTGCCATCGAGCCAGATCAGCATGGCGGGATCGCGCGCGATCTGGTGCAGCAGCTTGCCGTAGTCGCCCAGAGCCTGAGCGCGGAACAGGTCGTTCTGCGCCAGCATCAGGGCGACATCCTTCACCTTGTCGTTGGAGGTGGCGAAGAGGTTGTGCCAGAGGAAGGTCATCTTCTCGGCCAGCGGGTTGGCCGAGCGCAGCATGCGGTGCAGCCACCAGGCCTGCAGGTTGGCGGTGCTGCCGGTGTCGAGCGCGGTTTTGCGCAACAGGTCATCGGCGCGGGTGAACGCGGGAGTTTCCGGCTGGATGGCACAGAGACGGTCGAGCGTGGCCTGCGGGCCGGCCTTGTGCGCCTGCTCGATCTCTTCAGCCGATGCCCCGTATTGGGCCCGGCGCAGCAGGTGGGCGGTATCGGCGGTGGTCCAGCCGGAGGGGCCGAAATCGTGCGGAGCCAGCGGTCCGGTGGAGGGAGGTGAGGATGCGGGCATCATTTCCAGTTGCCCTCCAGGCGCACCTCAATGCCCCAGGGATGCGACAGCGAGCCCAGACGGACTTTCTCGACCCTGCGCAGGGCGCTTTCGAGTACCTGCACCTCTTCCTTGGCCTGTTGTTCGGTACGGCCGTTTTTGATGCCTCCGGCTTCCAGGAGGCCGCGGTTCAGCATCAGCGCATCGGCAAGGCGCGGGCCGGAGACGGCCCAGTCTTCCGCCTTGGCCGGTTGGCGGGAGTCGGTTTCGGCAGCCGGTTTGGTGTAGGCGTCGATCAATTGCTTGCACAGGCCCTTGGAGGAGCAGAGCAGGTATTTGTTCCCCACCAGCGCGGCGGCGGGGGTGAAGTTGTTGACCACGGGCAGATCCTTGCCCTTGGGCTTGTTCAGGTAGTCGGCGAAGGTGACCTGCACCCCCTGGTGGGTTTCGGAGGTCATCACCCAGGGCTGGCGGCCCTGCTGGCCTGCCTCGATGTTGAGGATGGCAGACAGGGTTTGCAGGAACAGGTTCAGCAGGTTGGAGCCTTCCTTGGGCTTGGCCAGATCGATGATGACGGCGAAGCCGGGCAGCTTCACGCCCGGGGTACCATCGAGGTGGCTGTAGTCTTGCGGGGCGGCCACCACCGTGATGCCCCGGCCCAGCACGCTGAGCACATCCTTGGCAAAATCTTTGCCGGGCAGGATGTTGGCCAGGCCGGTCTCGAACTGGTCGAAGCCGGGCAGGGCCTTGCTCTCCAGCAGTTGCTCGCGGTGGGTGTACCAGGTGGCGATGTCGCGGTCGAAGGCCATGCCGCCGATGAGGGTGGGGATGGTGGGGAAGGGGTTGGCCCCGGGCTTGCCGTCCGCCGGGAAAAGGGCACGCCTGCCGGCATCGAGCTTTTTGAGATCGCCGGGTGCGATTACCCGCAGGTCGAAGTCATTTTCGCGCACGCTGAGGCTGGCGCCCACGGCCGGGCTGCGTGCGGCCATCTCCACCAGGCCACCGAACCAGAGCGAGGCCAGCGGGTTGTCCATTTTCGAGGGGATGAGCCGATTGCCAAGCGGGCCCTTGAGGGCCTTGGTTGCCAAGTAGGCGGTGATCACGGGTTGGTCGCCAGATTGTTTCCGGACGGATTGGTAGTCGGGGTCGCCGGTCAATGCCTTGAAGGTGTTCTTGGCGGCATCGATGCCGTTTTGGTCGGCCGCCAGCCGCTGCCAAACGGACTGTGTCGGCGCGGCTTGGGTGCCGGCTACCAGCCAATCGTTCCCTAGGGCGATGCTGCCCACCTTCTGGATGGAAACCAAGGTGACGCCTTTGGCGGGGCTGGACAGGGACACTTGGCCTTCCGCCAGGTCCAGAAACGGTTGCAGCCGTTTGCGGAACTGCTCCCACTGGCCGGAGTTCTTCACCCGGGCGGTGAGAATGAAATCCGGCTGGGCGCCCAGTTTGCCATACATGCCTAGCGCCACCTCGCCCCCCGCCAAGGTTTTGGCCAGATCGAGAATCGGCATGCCGGTCTGCTGCTCAACGATGGCCTTCACCGCGAGCGCCTTTTTGAATTCGGGGCGCTTGAGCAGCTCCAGGCCTTGGGGGGTGGAATAAAACGCCTCGATGAGGCCGGCCTTTTCCACCCGGTCGATCAGGCTGGCCAGATTGTTCAGCTGAACCGAGGCGATGGCCCCGGCGGGGAGCATCTCGGCGGGATCCCCCGCGGGGCAGGCCGTGGTGACCAGACAAACGGTGCAAAGGGAGACAAACAGCCGGCGCATGGCGACCAATCCGCGTGGAGGAAGAATTTTGCTTATACCTCAAGATACCCGACCTGGGCTGGCCGGGTTGCAGGGAAACGGGGTGAAAAGGGCTTTTCGGAAATGGAGATTAAGGGGTTTTCATGCTATGCCACATCCATGTTCGTCACCGATATTGAAACGGTTGGTCGACTTTGAATTGACAGTTTTTGTTAATAATCTTGGATGCTCTGATTAGTATGAAAATTTGTTTTATCCATTGAATGAGGGTTAGAAAGCTCCCTTTGCTCCTCAAGATTCCAAAAATTCATCCGTGTATTCACCTTTAGACAGGATGACAATCACATCCTCATTTGAAGAAGTGGTCAAGTATTGATGACAGGGAGTTTTTGAATCCAAAAGTCCTTGGGTTAAGTGGCTTAAATGTTTACATCCTTTGTTTGCTTGTTTCCATTCAAAAGCAGGAGGGTTTATTCCGGTTTTTTGAATTCCATTAGGCGCAATTGATTTTGGCGCTTCAGGTTCATAACCACATGAAGTCAGGCGCACTTTTATCCCGTTGGA
>CAWUOE010000290.1:0-4936 GCA_963923355.1 uncultured Gemmataceae bacterium
CTTGGCGCCAAACAGCAGGCATTCCCGCTGGTTCACCACTGGAGTGTCTTCCGGCATGAAAACCCAGGCTTCCAATCCAGCACGCGCTGCGTAGGCCGCCAAGGCCCCACCCGCGTTCCCGGCAGTGGGGGCGGCGAGTCGTTTCAGGCCAAGCCATTTGGCCATGCTCACTGCCACGGTCATGCCACGGGATTTGAAGGAACCGGTTGGCAGGGTGGATTCATCCTTGATTTGCAGACAATCCAATCCCATCTTTCGGCCCAGTCGGGGGCAATCGAGAATGGGAGTGGCCATTTCACCCAAAGTTACCGGTGGGACATCCCAAGGCAGGGGCAAAAGCTCCCGCCAACGCCACACGCCCAGGCTGCGGGATTCCATTTCCTCCCGGTCCACGGTCTGCCGGGCACGTACGAGGTCATACCGAACCACCAGGGGCCGGCCCAAATGGACACCATGTACCTGACCGGCCTGGTGAACACTCTGGTCCAGCGGGCTTTCCAGATGAGTGACCAAGGTCTGGATCAGTGGCTTGGGCATGGCGCAAAGGATTCCGATTGGGAATAAGACTGTCTGCAGTTCCATACCACCATGCTGCAGGCAATTGGGAAAAGGCGTTTATTTCCGTGATTGCAGAATCAACCTTCCGGCTTGATTCTGCTTTTTGGGCAGGGCTACAGTTTTGAAATCAGGCGGTTTTCTGCATGGAAAGGGAAGGTATGCTGCCCCTGGTTGCCAAAGAGTACGCGGATTGGTGCCAGGTCTGGGCGCCTGCCAAAGTGAACCTGTATTTGCGCGTGGTGGGCAAAAGGCCGGATGGTTTCCACGAACTGGCAACTTACATGCTTCCCATTCCGCTCTACGATGTCGTGCTGGCACGACCTGCTGACAGAATATTCCTCCAATGCGACGATCCCACCCTTCCCATCGATTCGGGGAATTTGGTTTGGAAAGCCGCTGGCCTTTTGGCCTCCCGACACGCGCCCGGTCGGGGGGCTGAGCTGGAGCTGCGAAAACGGATTCCCCACCAGGCTGGCTTGGGAGGAGGTTCCAGTGATGCGGCTGCCACTCTGGTTTGCCTGAACTACCTGTGGAAGTTGAATTTGGAGCCCGAGGCCTTGAAGGCATTGGCCTTGGAACTGGGCAGTGATGTGCCCTTTTTCCTCGGGGATGGCCCAGCCTGGTGTGGGGGTCGGGGGGAAGTTCTGACCCCGGTGGCCCCCGCCTTCGGCATCCATTTGGTGGTCGTTAAACCGGGCGAGGGGCTTGGAACACGGGAAATATTTCAACGATTGGGTGCGGGGAACCTGCCCAGCCCAAGCGAAAAACTGGCGGGTGCAGGGGAAAAAGCGGACCAGGCCTTTCAAAACGCCCTCAAACAAACCGTTTCCGCATTGGGTAAAACCCTTGCGAATGATTTGGAAGTCCCGTCATGCCAATTACTTCCGTCATTGGAGCAAATCCGTGGTGAATTGTTGGCGGCCGGGGTGTCCGGAGTGGTGATGACTGGCAGTGGCAGCGCCATGGTCGCCCTTGCGGCGGATGCCTCCAAGGCTGTATCGGTGGCCCAAAGGCTCAAGACGGCAAGGACGCCGTCGGGCCCGGTGGCCGTTTATGTCGCGTGTTCGGCAGCGGGTGAATGCCCCTGACCGGGCCACCAAGACGGCGCAGGTCAAGGAGTGGACCGTGGAAATCACCGAAATCCGGATCAAGCTGATGGATGAGGGGGGCGAGAATGAGCGCCTCCATGCGTTTTGCTCCATCACCTTCGACGGTTGTTTCGCCATCCGGGATCTCAAGATCATCGAAGGGCCCAAGGGGCTTTTTGTGGCCATGCCCAGCCGAAAGTTGACCGACCGGTGCAACCGCTGTGGTGGGAAAAACCACCTGCGGGCAAGGTTTTGCAATGGTTGCGGCGGCCGTTTGGAAGAAGAGCGCGGCCTTCGCCAGGTCCAGGGCCGAGTGAAGCTGCACGCTGATATCGCGCATCCCATCAACCCCTCCGCACGCGAAGGGATTCAGGATGCAATCGTGGCTGCCTACCACCGTGAGCGGGAGTTGGCCAAGTTGCCCGGGTATGTCTCGACCTACGACGAAATCGATGCAGGCGATTTTGATTCGTTGCCCTATGGGTCCCATGCAGGGGAAGGTTCGGGCGCAAGGGCCATGGCCCAAGCCCCGCAGTCGATCCGCCTTCACCGGCCACAGTCTCCGAAGGGGCCTCATCACCCCCGTGTTCAAGAGCCGCTGCGCGAGAGGCGGAATCCCGGATACACCTACTGACTTATCCGGGGTAATTTGAGGATCAGATCCGAGACCAAGACATCCTTCCTGACGGGGGGATGTCTTTTGGTTTTTGCTTGGCTGGCAATGCATCGTGGGTTTCGTCGCAACCTAAGAGCCAACTATAATTCCACCAAGGCTTTACCAATTCTGGTGATAGCCCAAGTTGGGCGGTGCGATGGGTGACAGACCCGGCAGGGATCCTCTGGAACGTCTGGGTGATGCCCGGCGCCAGATTGATGAGATGACCCACACCTTCGAGGGGGACGACCTCGAGCGCATGCTGGAGGCTGCCGAACATTTCCCATTCGGACCATTCGCCCTCGACCAATCCACCGGCAATGGCAGCGAAGAGGAGGTGGACGGCGGGGCTGCCCCCGGTTTTCCCGGTTCCCTGGCATTGGACCAGGAGGGGCCTTGGGCCGACCAGTTGCGCCAGCGCTTGCGAACCACGGGCTACAGCGAGCCCCGTTTGCTGGCTTCCGGTAGTCCCAGGTCCCGCATTTACCTTTCCCGCCATGTGGATCTGGATCTGACGGTGGCGGTGAAGGTTTTCCTGCCCAACAAAACCCCTGGTTTTGCCTGGCGGGGACGATTCCTGCGCGAGGGCAGGGCCGCCGGCAAGGTGAATCACCCGCATGTTCTGCGATTGCTCGGTGGTGGCCAACTGGCTGACGCTGCCTACCTGATTTACGAGCATTGCGCCGAAGGAAGCATGGCGGAGCGGCTGCTGCTGGCTCCTCCCACCCCGCGCTATGCGGTCCGGCTGGTTTCGCAAATGGTGCAGGGGCTTCAGGCCATCCATGACGCTGGTTACCTGCATTTGGATATTAAGCCGTCTAATATCCTGATTGCCGAGGGCGGCTTGCCAAAATTGGCTGACCTGGGTTTGGCGCGCCTGTTGGATGCGCGTGGACTGGCCCATGTTGAGCAGGTGGCGGGTACCCCAGCCTACATGGCGCCCGAACAGACCTATCCCGGGGCCGACCTGTCCTGTGCCGCGGATATATTCAGCCTGGGTGCTGTGCTCTACCAGATGCTCACCGGGCGCGTCCCGTTCCAAGGCTCACCCAATGAACCGGTGTATCGTTTGGTGCAGCGACTGCGGCACGAGTCGGTCCCCCCTCCCGGAACTTTTCGCCCGGAAATACCTGAGGCGCTGAACCGGCTGGTACTCCGTTGCCTGGAGAGGGATCCGCGCAAGCGGTTCAGCCATGCAGGGGAAATGCTGGAACAGGTGCTCGGTTGGCTGGGAGAGACCGACCCGGCGCGTGTGCAGGGCGGACAAACCCGTCGGGAAAAAGCCGACCAAGATCTGGCGGAGAGCTTGCGCTTTGCCGTTTTCAGGAAAAACCTCCAGGGGCGTTACCTGTATGTGAACGAGGCATTTTGCCTGGCCATGGGCCGCGACCGTTCCGCCGTTCTTGGGGCGACTGATGAGGACCTCATGTCCGCGGAGATGGCTGGCCGACTGCGCAGTCACGAGGTCCAGGTGCTTCGAACTGGCCAGATCCACGAGGATGTGGAGGAACATCTCAGCCGAGCTTGCCTGGTGCGTTGTCGCTGCCGGGTGCCGGCCCTGGGCAATGTGGAGGAGGGGGACCGCCAGTTCATCCATTCCTTCCTGGCGCCACTTCGCGACCAGGAGGGGCATGTGGTAGGGGTTCAGGGACTCTTTTACAACATCACTCCACTGAAGCAAGCTGAACGGCGGGCGCGCGAGGCGCTTGAAAAATTGGAGAGGGCCAACGAGGATTTGCGGCGCAGCAACGCCGATCTGGCCCAGTTTGCCAGCGTGGTTTCACACGATCTGCAAGCCCCGCTCGGAACAGTTCAGGAATTGTTGCGCCGGCTGGGGGAAAGGCACGGGGGCAGTCTCGACGGTCAAGGTAAGACGATTTTGGATCTGGCCCAGCAGAGTGTGGTTCGCATGCGGACCATGGTGACCGATTTTCTGGCATACGCCAGGGCGGGTCAGGGACAAAAGGAACCCCAAGTTGTGGATTGTCAGGCCGCCTGTGCCCAGGCATTGGCCAACCTGCGCGGCGATGTGGTTGCTTCGGCGGCCACCATCACGGTTTCCCCTTTGCCGCGGGTGTTGGGCTGGTTCACACACCTGCAAACCCTTTTTCAGAATCTGGTGCAAAACGCCATCAAGTTTCGTGGGGAGGAACCGATCGTCATCCGGATCGGCTGGCGCCCCGTTGGCACACGTTGGGCCCATGTCTGGGTCAAGGACAACGGTTTGGGCATCGGTGAGGAATACCGGGAGAGTATTTTCCGCATTTTTGAGAGAGGTCCCGCTGGGGCCAACCGTGGGGGCACAGGCTTGGGTTTGGCGTTGTGCCGACGGATCGTGGAGCAGGGGGGAGGTCGAATCTGGGTGGAATCCGAACCGGGTCAGGGCGCTGCCTTCCACTTCACCTTGCCGCTGGTCCATGGCGAAGCGCCTGTGGTCCAGAACCCTCCCATACACCATGCTGAATTGGAAAAACAACCATGAGCAATGTTCCCAAAGCACCCAAGATTCTTCATGTCCTGCTGGTGGAGGATGACCCGGCCGACGCTTTTTTGATTCGGACCATGCTTGAGGAGGCCAAAGGGACCTCCTTCACGGCGAATGTTGCCGGTTCTTTGAAGGAAGCACTGGCGTGGC
>CAWUOE010000291.1:0-4907 GCA_963923355.1 uncultured Gemmataceae bacterium
CCCCCACATCCGCCAATCCCTCGGCCAGGATCTGCAGCGCCCGGTCCACCCGCCCCTCGATGGGCTCGGCACCCACCGGCCAGTGGATCCCACGGTCTCCCAACCGGGCCACCCAGCCCGGCCCCTGCGGGTCCAGCCAATCCAGCCGGGCCATCCCCCGCTCGCTGGTGGTCCCCTGGTCAAACCAGGCCACTTTGATGGAGCTGGACCCCACATTGCAGGACAAGATGCACGGCACCATGGGCAACGCTCCGCTATCGACAGATGCTCCCTATCTTACGATTCCCTAACCCCGCCAGCACTCATCTGTTCCAGCGAAAGACAATTCCCTGCGCTCGCCTTCCGTCCAAACCCGGCGGGGAAAAACGGACATTTCACACACCCCTTAACCCCACCACCACTGCCAAGTCCCTGGCAGTCAGGTGGGCAGTGCCGGCCTCGCAAACCCGGAACTCAAAGGCCTCGCCTGACCACACCCGCCCCGCCAGCACCAATCACCCCACTCCTAATGTGGACTCGCCAAAAATCTAAAAACCAAACCTAAACATCCAAAACCCCGGAACCCCCTTGACCTTCCTCCACATGGATGGAGAGGCGAGGCCGGGTGGGTGAGGCCTTCCTGCGCTAGCGCCATTAAAAAACTTCGCGTTTTCGCGGTGAACCCTTTGCCTTCCGTCAGCACAGCCGACCCAGGCACCTCTGCACCATGCTCACCAGAACCAAAAACCCAAAGTTACTGCCAGCCGGCAAGCCCCGTCACCAGCCAGGGAGCGCCGGCCTACCACCTCGCAGGTACTCCAATTTCCCAAAAACGCGACAAACAAACCCATTCCTCTGGTGACAGGATTTTTCCTAATGAAGCAACCAAAGCCTGAAAAGCTCACCCATCATCAACCCGTCCCATACCCGGGCGAGCCGCCCGTGCCACGGCCTTTCTGATCAATCAAAAGGCCGCTTTCCCTTCGTAACCTTCGCGTCTTGGCGGTGACCCACTTGCATCCCGCCAGCCCTGGCACCTGGCCTTCTGTTTTAGAAAACCAATATTGACACGTATTATCAGCCAACATTAATGCCCCAAAAATCCGAAATGGGGCCTGTCATGCCAGCCACCCACAAGTTCAGGCCAAAACTGCGGAGCCTGCCCGCCGCCAGCCTGCTGCTGTGCGCCGGTTGCTCCGCGGCCATCGCATACTCCGGTCAGGACATTAGCAAGCTGACAACCAAGTCCCATGTCCATGAATCTTTCGGCGAACCCGAAAACTGCGGCACCAAAATCGACTACGAGGAGAAGCCAACGGAATTTGAGGAGTACCGTACCCGCAGAAAAATTTCCGAGCCGGATGTGGCTGGCATCCACCTGCTGCTGGGTCTTGAAACACTGGGCCTATTTGAACCGTTCAACCTCCTGTCCCAAGCAGGAATAACCACCTGGTCCACCCTTTTCGGCCAGACGGTGCGCTTCGATTACGATGATTTTGGCAAAGTGAAGCAAGTCTATATCAACGGAACCCGCATGGAAAACCGTGCCAGCCTGCCCTGAATCCACGGAGGTCCACCCTCTCCTCGACCGTCAAACCCCGCAACCCACTTGTCACCAACCTAATCCGGCTGGACTAATTTCTTTTTCCGCCGGATGAGCCGGTAGACAATCCATGTAATCAGGCAAAGCGGGAACACAACCAGCAGGGTAAAGGCGAGGTATTCGAAGACAAGATAAGGGCTGAATCGGTGTTTCGGGTGCACGTAGGTGTCCACTTGGGGATCCTGGTCATACAGCTTTTGGAATTCAGCCTCCGGATCCTTGCCGTCCCGTATCCAGCCTGCTTCCTTGGCCCTCAAATCTGAATACCAGGCAGTTCCCTGGGCCAATTCCTTCTTGAAAACGGCCTCCAATTCGGGAAGGGTCATTTGCACCTGGTCCAGCGTGTTTCCATCTGTTTGCATGTGGAGTGCTTTTTGCGCCAGATCCCTGTAGGACATTCGGGCCGCCTCGTCCGGCGATTCATAACCAGCCAGCAAATAGGCCCGGGCCGCCAACTGCTTGGCGTCGCCCATCAATTCATCATGGTTGTTAGGGGGACTCAGCAGGCAGCCAAGCGCCTCCAACAGGACCGGCGAATTGTGTTTGCCAAAACGCATCATCCCTAGAATTCCGCGGATGGCGTCCCGATTTTCCTCAATGGACAAGTGACCGGATTTTTTTCCCTTCGCCAGGAATTTTTCAAAATCCAACTTTTCACCTTGGGCAGAAAGAGGCAATGCAGGCCCATTGGCCTTCCGCCTGTCCAGCACATATTCAACCAAGGCCTTCTGGTATTTTTCCCGCCCGAAATGGGCATCCGGATTGATCCGCAGAGCCTTGTCGATGTGAACCAGCCCTTCCTCCAGTTTTCCGGAATGAATCAAAAAAGTCCCAAGGTTTGCCTCCGTCTCATACCGGTCAGGTTGCAGCTTGGCAGCCCTGAGCGAGGTCGCAATGGCAAGGTCGTGCTGCCCGGTCTTGTCATAAGCCACCGCCAGGTCATCCAAAAGCGTCAGGCCGTTCGGGTTCGACTCCAGCCGCTTCAGGCGGTCACCAATGCGCCACTGGTAAAACTCCGGCGAGTGCCGCAGGAACTTGCCGGTGATCAACTCCAGGGCGCTGGGAAACCTCGACCGCTCCATGGCCAAGGTGTCATGGTCCCACATGCAGGCAACTAAAACGGGGGCGAAAATCAGCCAGGCAACAAGTCCCCATGAAAACAGTCGGCCGACTTGATTCATTGCGGGATCCTTTAATTCAAAAAAGCCAATGCTTGCAAGCAATTATCATCATCTCGCAACCGGTTAGACCCAACAAAAAATCAATTGGATTCACACCCATCTGGATTAAAACTGGCCACTTCAATTCAGTCGATTGGTAATCGTGATTCATAAAGGCAATCCTGAATTATACTAGCCAGGGTCATGAGATAGCAAACCTTGGTTGTGATAGTTGCGTCGAGGGTGCATGACGACGCAAGATGGCCGGAAATTGTCGATGGAAGCCATTCACGACCTCAGGGTGCGGGTGTTGTCCGCGGTGGAGGAGAAGGGGATGAAGCGGCCGCTGGACCGCCACTACACCGACAACCCGTTTTTCGGGTCCCGGAAGGTGGCTGTGGAACTGGCCAAATTGGACTTCCGGGTGTGCCGAAAGAAGGTCCACCGGCTAATGCGGCATGGAGCAGCTCGTCGACCTCCGCCCAGTTTTGAATAAACAGCCTGGCGTCATCCGTGATTCGAAATGCACTACCACAGGCACTGTATAAGATGTCAATTTCGGCGACTCAATCATGGAAACTGCCCGTTGATAGTCACACTTCCTTTTGAGGAGCAAAGACATGCAATTACACATTGTAATTAATGGATTGATTTTTCTGATTGCAACCAGCTTGGTTGCTGGGGAACCTTCCAAGCAAAATAAAGGCAAGAACGACCTGAATGAAATCCTTGGGACTTGGCAGGTCACCGCTATGGAGGCTGACGGTATGGGGGGCCCCGCAGAGATCGTGGGGAAGTTAAAGCTTATCTTCAAGGCCGACGAACTCACCTTCACGCCCGGCGAACCTGGATTCACGCGGTACACATTCAAGCTTGACCCGCGCACTAAACCTGCCAGCTTCGATATGACACCTACCGAAGGTTCAAAGAAAGGCGAGACGAAAAAGGGGATCTATTTGCTTGAAGGTGACCGCCTAAAGATTTGCTTCGGGATTGAAGACGAACGGCCCAAAGAGCTAACGGCAAAGGCCGGTTCCGAGCAGGTGATGTACACTTTGCAACGTAAAAAGCCATGACGACGAGGCGGACCCCCTACACAATCGAAGGTCACAATGTGGAGGACCCTTACGGATTCACGTGGGGATTCAACAGCCATCAAACCCATTGGATTGGATGCCCAAACCAGCAAAATCCTGGTCGCAACGACCAGGACGGCGTCTTCTACCGATTATTCGGCCCTGACCCAATCGCGATCAGTTCGTCAATAACCTTTCTCGCGGGAAGTCGCGGGTCGACATGGAGACGGTTGTGTACTACCACAAGGAATGCGGCGGATAATCCTTCCGCCGGATCGGCGAGCGTTCGGAATGAATTACAAACCAATTTCCTCGAGTCGCGGGTCGGGCGTTTGCTGAAGTATCCAAGTCACTTGGCCGCGACCGGTTGACTAGTGGCGTTCATCGGACGTAGCCTTACCTCCCAAGAAGTAGGAATGCGATTTCTTGACGGCAATTGCGGCCGATTGATAATCAGAATGGCCGGGTCCCAGTGAAATTCCCCCCTGGTCACACCAGACCTGATGTATGCCTGGCCATGGGAATTCAGTACTCCGCGGCCCTTTATCATTTGGGAAATGGCGGATTGAAACCATGCAATGAGTTGGCCAAAGAACCCGGGACCCACATTTCCCTTGGTCTTCTGGTGTAGGGCAGATAGAAACTGGACGGTCTTGATGCTGACGGTGTCTGTCTTCCGTCAGCGCCAAAACGCGTGCACTCCCGCGCACGGCTCGCCAAAAATCAAAAAACAGTTTAGCTCCTCCCTCTCCATAAATGGAGAGGGAGACCGGGTGGGTGAGGTCTCTTCGCAGTTCCGTATAAGGTCCACTTCGCACAAAACCATCCAAATTTTCACGGGAAGATTTTCCAAAAATTTTCCCCAACTGGGCTCTGAACATCGCCACCCGTGCGTCAACAATCCAGGGAGGTGGAAAGGGACAATAGCCAGACGGGTTTGCCAGGCCAGCAAACCTCGCCTTGCGCCACCTGACCCGATCCACGGCGGCCCGGCCGGTTGAAACCTCTCAATCGTCCCGGGGTCTTTCAGCCCTGCCAGATCCATCGCCACAGGGGCGATCGATTGCTCGGCCCGGCTTCACCTGCGGA
>CAWUOE010000292.1:0-4901 GCA_963923355.1 uncultured Gemmataceae bacterium
TTTCAACCAGCTCACCCGCACCCGCGTTCCGACCTGGCTCAGGTCGGGCCCGCTTTTAGCCCCGGCTGCAGGGGAATCAGGCATCTCGTGGCAACGAACGCAATTCAACTCGGTGAGGAGGATGCGTCCCCCCTTGGCAGGGTCCTCGCCCTTGCCATGGAACCGGTCAAAACCGGCAACCACCGGTGGAGATGCAAAAGCAGACCCGTGGAAAAGAAGTGCGGCCCATCCGGCCGCAATGAGGTGCAATCGCATGCCAATCCCCGATTCAATACAGTCCGGTTTCATCCGGTTCTGGCCCGGGTGAAACCATCAAGGTGGGCTCACAAAAGTAGCTAGCAGTTTACCCGCAAATGCCAGCCAGACAAGCAGCATTGGTCACGATTCAACCGAGCCGGATTCCAAGGACAAAAATCAAGCTGTCCCTCGCGGGGTTTGCTAAACCAAGAGCATGTCCTTCCCGGGTTTGGAATCGCTGATGTTCCGGAGGTCAACCTGCCATGTCTTGTCGCTTCTGGACGATCTTTCCGCTTTGGTTGATCTGCGCCTGCCCAGTTCTGGGTCAGGTCGATCCTTCCAAACTGAACATTGATCGCATTTTTCATTCGGGTGACTTCAAGGCCGGTTTCGAACGGGCCCCCCGCTGGCTGGATGCAACCACTGCCACCCAATTGGAACCCAGCGCCAAATTCAAAGGCTTCCACGACCTGATCCGCGTCAATCCGGTGACGGGTGAAAAATCCACGCTGGTACCGGCCGAAAAACTGGTGCCTCCTGGAACCAAAGATCCGCTGCGGGTTGCCAGCTACAGTTTCTCCAAGGGCCAATCCCACCTGTTGGTCTTCGCGAACACCGTGAAGGTCTGGCGCCAGGAAACGCGCGGGGACTACTGGGTGCTGGAGATCGCCACGGGGAAACTCACCCGCCTGGGCGCTGCCGCGAAACCTTCCACCCTGATGTTTGCGAAATTCTCGCCCGATGGGCAAAAGGTCGCCTACGTGCGCGACAACAACCTCTGGACGGAGCAAGTCTCCGGCGCGGGTCAGCCAATCCAACTGACCCAAGATGGCAAGGTGGGTGGCGACGACGAGGTCATTAACGGCACCTTCGATTGGGTTTATGAGGAGGAGTTCGACTGCCGCGACGGCTGGCGCTGGAACCCGGACAGTCGATCGATCGCTTATTGGCAACTCGACACCCGCGGGGTGCCCCGCTTCACCCTGGTCAACCAGACCGCGGGCAAGTACCAACAGCTCACCACCTTTGCCTATCCAAAAACTGGCGAGCAGAACTCCCTGTGTCGCATCGGTGTGGTCAATGCCACCGGTGGCGCCACAACCTGGCTCCAGGTGCCAGGCGATACACGCACCAGTGGCTACATCCCCCGCATGGAATGGGTGAAGACCGGCAAGCAGGTCATCCTCACCCATCTCAACCGGCTGCAGAACAGGTGCGAGGTGCTGCTGGCCAACCCGCAAACCGGCACCGTGAAGTCGGTTTTCACGGATACCGACGAGGCCTGGGTTGACGCCGCGGACGAATCGATGGAATTCCTCGCCGATGGCATCCATTTCACCTGGATCAGCGAGCGCGACGGCTGGCGCCACCTGTACCTGGTCAACTCCCAAACTGGCGCCACCCGTCAGATCACCCGGGGCGATTTCGATACCAAGGCAGTGTTGAAGGTCGATGAAAAAGCCGGCTTTGTCTATTTCACGGCCAGCCCAGGCAGACCGACCGAACAGTACCTCTACCGCATGCCACTGAACCCTCCCAAGGGATTCGTCTCTGCCAAGCGGCTAACCCCCCAGGACCAAACCGGCTGGAACGACTACGTGCTCAACCCGCAGGGTGACCAAGCCGTGTGGACCCGTTCAGCTTTCGGCATGCCTCCCGCCACGGCATTGGTGGATGTGAATGATCACCGCCTGCTGAAAGCGGTGAACGACAACGCCAAACTCAAGGAAACCCTCGTCAGGGTCGCCCGTTCACCGGTGGAATGGTTCCAGGTCGACATCGGCGATGGCTTCACCATGGACGGCTGGCTGATCAAGCCGCCCGATTTTGACCCGGCGAAAAAGTACCCAATCCTTTTCCATGTCTACGGCGAGCCCGCCGGCCAGACCGCGGCCGACAAATGGGGCGGTAACAACTACCTGTGGCACCTGTACCTGGCCCAACAAGGCTACCTGGTGGCCAGCATGGACAACCGCGGCACCAAGACTCCCAAGGGACGCGCCTGGCGCAAGAGCATCTACCGGAAAATCGGCGTGCATGCCTCGGAAGACCAGGCCAAGGGGGCCAGGGAGTTGCTCAAAAGGCAATACATCGACCCCGCCCGGGTGGCGGTCTGGGGCTGGAGCGGCGGTGGCTCCATGACCCTGAACCTGCTGTTCCGGCACCCTGAAATCTATTCCACCGGTATGTCTGTTGCCCCGGTGCCCGATGTCAATCTCTATGACACCATTTACCAGGAGCGCTACATGGGCCTGCCCGGCACCAATGCCGAGGATTACAGGAACAGCTCTCCCATCACCTTTGCCAAGGGTTTGAAAGGGAATCTGCTGCTGGTCCATGGCACAGGTGATGACAATGTGCACTATCAGGGGGTGGAAAAGCTGATGGAGGTTCTGGTGGCGGAAAACAAACCCTTCTCATTGATGGCCTATCCCAACCGGTCACACTCCATCAACGAGGGAAAAGGGACCAGCCGGCACCTCTATTCCCTGCTCAGTCGCTTTCTGATGGAAAAAATGCCTCCCCGCTGACCTTTTTCTCCTGGATAGACTGCGCCAGTCAGGGACTTTCTGGCAAAACCTGGCCATGGCTGCTGAAAAACCGGTCCAGATGGGGGCCTTTTTTCGCCAGCACATCACGCATCGACAACTCCGGGCTGCCGGCCCAAGGCACCTCGAAGGCCGTTGGAATATCCAGCAGGGTTCCACCTTTCCTGTCCCGGCTGGGTACGAGCAGGTAGTTCGCATCCTCCATTCCACCGGTCCGGGTGGAGTTGGACCCAAAAGGACATCGATACACCTTGGGTTTGGCCAAAAACACTTGGGGGGCCGAAGCCAGGAGTGTGTCGGGTTTCAATGTGGAAAACAGGTTCCCCTGCTCCAAAAATGGCAAAAGCTCTATCGCCCACCCGCCCATCCTTCCGGTCTTGGCCAGCGGGGGTATCCGCTTGTTCACATCGCGGTATTCCGCCAGAGCCAGACCCATTTGACGCAGGTTGTTCATGCAGATCGCGTCATTGGCGCGGCGGTAGGCGCGCCCCAGCGCCGGCAGCATCATGGCTGTGAGTGTGCCGATGATGGCCAGAACAATCAGTAACTCCAAAAGGGTCAAACCTGGCCGAATTTGCCTCACGGCAGGTTGACCATCTCTCCGCCCGCTCGGGTGATCAACGGTTTCCATTGGTCAGCCGTGTAGGTGCGTGGCACCCGTTTCACAGACCCGTCCGCCATCAAGACGTTCACCGTCTGCTGGGTACCAAGCCCGAGCTTGGGGAAATCGTACCCCTGGGCAACCCACAGCTCTTCCGGTTTGGTCCACTCCACCGCCTCGGTGGCCTCGGCAATCACTGCCGTGGAGGATGTGCCGTCCGTGATCTCACCCAGGCGGACCTTCTTGTAAAGCTCCATGGCGCATCCCGGCCCCACGAAAGCCCGCATGCAGGTCTTGTACCCCGGTTCGCTGCCGAACTGCTTGGGCATGTATTGCAGCAGTTCCTTGTTGTGCGGGCTGTCCCACGGCTCGTCCAGCTTGAATTTCTTGAACAAGTTGTCCTGCTCCAAAGCCGGCAGAATGGCGACACGCCAGCTCAGCAAGGGTTTGCCGTTCGCATCGCAAATGGCCCCCAAGGGGAAGGACTGGCCGTCTGGTTCGGTATTCATCAGAGCCAGAGCCACCTGCTTCAACTCCGCCTGACCCACCCCGCGCTGGGCGGCATTGCGCACCGCCTGCACGGTGCCACCTGATCCTCCCGAGGAGGCGCCGGAAACAAAACCGCCTCCAGGCCCCGGACGGGGGGCGGGAACCCCAGGCGGCCCGGAAGGCGACCCGGTGGGTGGCCTGCCTGACCCCGGGACCGTACCGCCTGACGCAGGGCCACCCGGCTGCGTAACTCCAGCCGGCATAGCGGGCAAAACGGATTTGATACGGCTGCCTTTCAGGCTGAAACTCTGTTTCAGGGCATTACCTTCCTGAACCGGCTTCAGTTGGCCTAGAAGGTCGTTGACCAACCCCAAGGCCTTCCCCTGCTGCCCCAAGGCGACAGAAGCAGCGGTGATTGCGGCCTTGTTTTGAAAAGTATTCAGTTCCCCGGCGCCTTTTTTTGCTGCTGCCAAAGCCTCTTTGGCTTTCGCTTCGTCGGCAAAATCCACTGTCAGGGTCAGTGCAAGGTCCTCAGTGACTTTCCCCACCAAATTCACCCCCTGGAGATTGTCCACCAACGGTTTCAAATAGGCATATTTGGGAGGCAGCCCCGCTGAAGGATTTTGCGCTGGAAGTCCCGGCACCTCTTTGGCGCTGACGAATACCAAATGGTTTTCCCCATTGGCAAGCAGGCCCTTCACCTTGGTCACTTGGGCATTCGCAGACCCCGTCGGCAGATCGAGGAATTTTTCCAAACCGGCAGAATTTGCCATCAGGGCAACCTTGCCTCCGGGACACAAGTGGGCCTTCATCCCTTCGCCAAGGTCAAAGGTGGCCCCGGGAGCGTTGGCCACTGACCCAATTTTGGTCATCCCTTTGGGTGGGTTGTTTGCCCAGTCTTGACTGACGTTAAAGGAAACAACGAAACCCAAAAAATCCGGGATTCCGCCACCTGCCATGCCAGGCCCAACCATGCCAGGCCCAACCATGCCAGGCCCACCCATGCCAGGCCCACCCATGCCAGG
>CAWUOE010000293.1:0-4898 GCA_963923355.1 uncultured Gemmataceae bacterium
CTGCGCAGGGTGGCTCGCCTCCACCGGCGCCATCGAACGTTCCCTCCGGCACCTGGCGCCCGCCGGAGTTCCCGACCGGGCGCTGCGCGTGCTGGCCCGCGCCGAGAGCCTGAAACTGGATTGGCCTTTCAGTATCAACCCCCGCCCCACATCCTGGAACGAAAGTTCTCCCAGCGGAGTCAGCTTGCGCGCGAAAGGGCGCAGCCAGGCAGCTCGCAAAATCTCCGTGGCTGCTGGAATCCTGGCCGCCTTGCTGCTGCTGTCGGTGGGTATGTGGCTGGGCAGGCACCAGGCTCAAGCCCAACGCGACCGGGAACCCCTGCTCGACGGCCCGGCCCGCCTGGCAGCCTTCCTGGAACTGTCGCATTCCTGCAGCGACGAGGTGGAAAAACTGGTCCGCGCCGGCCTCTCGGTCTCCGCGATGGCAGCCAAAGACCAAGCCATCCCCTCCCTGGCCAAGGATCAGGGCCCCCGCCCGGATTCCGTGGCCGGTGAACTCGACCGGTTGGCCGTGGCCCTGAAGCTACTGGCCCCCAAACTCCTGGATGCGGCCCGGGCATTGCCCGAACCCGCCCGCAAGGATTCACTCGCCGGCCTGGCCGCAGATTGGCAGCGTCAGGAAAGCCTCTACCTCCGGCTGGCCACCGACCACGCCGACCGCAGACCCAAGCTGGAGGAACTCGCCGCCATCGCCCGAGGTGCCCGGGAGGACGCCCTGCGTGAGCACGCCCTGCTGTGACAATGCCATTTCCAAAACCGATCCCTGTTTGACTTTGGCGCTATAGTTTTTTGCCAGGGGATTTTTCTTGGCTGGACAATCCTAACCCTTTGCCAATTCTAAGATTGGGTCCAAATGAATTACTGCTCTTAGGGGCTGGAACCCAGAGTGGATAAACTGCAACTATGCCCCCTCCAGATAAAAAACAGAAAGATAGGTTCAGTCTCCCCCTACCGTTGCCCCATTCCGCAGCAGCGATCCAACCGTAGCATTAGGCGTCAAATCTTTGCCATTTCCCACAAACCGCCAGCAAACTCCGTAGAGAAGCCTTCAGTAAGCCCGGTAGGATAAATCCTTGGTGTTCACCAGGCGTCCGGGGTATCTGGCGTTACTTGGTCACCAAGGGAGCCGCCTGACTGATGGACACCGATCGTCCGGTACCCGTGGCCTCCTTCTCAACCGCATCTTCCCTGCCGCATGTTCACCCAAACGGCGGCCTGACGCGGGAAGACCTCTACCTGTTCAACGAAGGGCGGCAGTTCCGCCTGCACCGCCACCTGGGTGCGCATCCCGGCTCGGTGGGTGGTGTGCCGGGCACGCGCTTCGCCGTCTGGGCCCCACACGCCCGGTCGGTCTCGGTCATCGGCGATTTCAACCACTGGAACCGGGGTGCCCACCCCCTGATGCCTTTGGGGGAATCGGGTGTCTGGGCCGGCTTCGTGGCCGGGGTGGGCCACGGCTGCAACTACAAGTACCACATCGTCTCCCACAACGCGGGCTATGCGGTGGATAAGGCCGATCCGGTCTCCTTCCGCATGGAATGCCCCCCTCGCACGGCCAGCGTGGTCTGGGATCTCGCTTACGACTGGTCCGATCGCGGCTGGCTGGCCGCCAGGGGCCAACGCCAGAAACTCGACGCGCCTTGGAGCATATACGAGGCTCACCTCGGCAGTTGGATGCGCTCGCCCGATGATCCCGGCCATGTGCTGGGCTACAGGGAACTGGCTCCCCGGCTGGTGGATCATGTGCGCAAGCTGGGATTCACCCACGTCGAGTTGCTCCCGGTCATGGAGCATCCGTTCTACGGATCCTGGGGATACCAGGTCACGGGTTTCTTCTCCTCCTCCAGCAGGCATGGTTCTCCGCAGGATCTGATGTTCCTGATCGACTCGCTCCACCAGGCGGGTATCGGAGTGATCCTCGACTGGGTGCCAAGCCACTTCCCCTCCGACGAGCATGGCCTCGCGTACTTCGACGGCACCCACCTGTACGAGCATGCCGATCCAAGGCAAGGCCACCACCCCGATTGGAACTCCTGCATCTTTAATTACGGCCGGCATGAGGTGCGCAGCTTCCTGATCTCCAGCGCGTTGTTCTGGCTGGAGGTCTTCCACATCGACGCGCTCCGCGTGGACGCGGTGGCCAGCATGCTCTACCTGGACTATTCCCGGCGCGAGGGAGAATGGATCCCCAACCGTCACGGCGGCCGCGAGAACCTCGAGGCGATCGACTTCCTCCGCCAGCTCAACGAGCAGGTCTACCTCTCCCACCCCGATGTGCAGACGATCGCCGAGGAATCGACCGCGTGGCCCAAGGTCAGCCGGCCGGTGTCAGAGGGCGGGCTGGGTTTCGGCCTCAAATGGGACATGGGCTGGATGCACGACACCCTCAGCCATTTCGGTCGGGACCCGGTCCACCGTCGATGGCACCACCGTGAACTGACTTTCCGCGGACTCTACCAGCACTCCGAGAACTTCGTGCTGCCCCTGTCGCATGACGAGGTGGTGCACATGAAGGGGTCCCTGCTGGGCAAGATGAATGGCGACGACTGGCGCAAATTCGCGCAGTTGCGCCTGCTCTTCGGTTACCAGTTCGGTCAGGCCGGCAAAAAGTTGGTCTTCATGGGCGGCGAATGGGGTCAACGGGCCGAGTGGAAGCATGAGAGCAGCCTCGACTGGCACGAGCTGGCCGATCCCCGCCATGCCGGCGTGCTCGAATGGGTTTCGCGGCTGGCACACTGGATGCGGGAAGAACCCGCCATGCACGAGGGGGATTGCGAGCCTTGGGGCACCTGGTGGATCGAGCCCGATGATTCGGAAAACGGTGTCCTGATTTTTGCGCGACGCGACCGTGCCGATAGTTCGGTGGTGGTCTGTGCCTGCAACTTCACTCCGGTCGCCAGGCCTGGATGGCGGGTGGGGCTGCCATGGGCCGGCCCATGGACCGAGCGGCTGAACTCAGACGCCATCGAGTTTGGCGGCACAGGGATGGACAACGCGGGATGCGTGACGGCCGAGCCCATGCCCTGGCAAGGCCAGGCGGCCAGCGCCGAGGTGAACATCCCGCCCCTGGGGGTGGTGTTCCTCCACGCCATGAACCCAGCGGGCCCGATCCAGGCGAGGTGACTTGACGATGCGCGTGCTGTTGGTGGCCTCCGAGGTCGCCGGATTCGCGAAGACGGGCGGGTTGGCGGATGTGGCTGGCGCCCTCCCCCGCGCCCTGGCGCGGATGGGCGTGGATTGCCAGGTGGTCATGCCCCTCTTTGACAGTTGCCTCCGCACCGGCCGTTGCGAGCCCACCAATTTGCGCTGCCGCGTGCCTGTGGGTCCGGGCGAAGGGGTCGATGTGGAGTTCTGGCGCTCCACCCTGCCCGGTTCTGCCGTTCCGATCTGGTTCATCAGCTCCGGCGACTTTTTCAATCGCGACCAGCCCGAATACGGTCGGGGCCTCTACCAGTTCGCCGGAACCGATGGCTCCCGCCGTGACTATCCGGACAACGGCGCCCGCTTCGCGCTGTTCGCCCGCGCTGCGCTCGAGTTGCCGCGCATGCTCGACTGGTGGCCCGACACCATCCACGCCAACGACTGGCAGGCAGGCCTGCTGCCGGTTTACCTGCGCGAACATCTCGACAACCACCCGGACCCAGGCATTGCCGAGCGGGCCCGCAGGGTAAGCACGCTTTTCACCATCCACAACATCGCCTATCAGGGTGCTTTTCCACCTTCCATGATGGAATGGGCCAGGTTGGACTGGCGGTTGTTCAACCCCCTTCAGCTCGAGTTCTACCAGCAGCTCAATTTCCTGAAATCCGGGTTGGTCTTCGCCGACCAGATCTCCACTGTCAGCCCCACCTACGCCAGGGAGATTCAGTCCCCGTGGTTCGGCTGCGGCATGCAGGGAGTCCTGGTGGAGCGGGCGGACCGGCTCTCGGGCATCGTCAACGGTGTCGACTACGAGGAGTGGAACCCGGCCATCGATCGCCACCTGCCGGCCCGCTACGACGAATCCTCGTTCGAGGCCCACAAGCCCGAGGGCAAGCGCCTGCTGCAGACCCGCCTGGGCCTGCCAGCCCTCCCCGAGCGCCCGGTGCTGGGCATGATCGCCCGACTGGTCGAGCAGAAGGGTTTCGACATCCTGCGACCGGCTGCCCAGGCCTTCCTGACCAACGGTGCCCAGCTTGTGGTTCTGGGTGAGGGGGATAGCCGCCACCGACAGATGCTTCGGGGTCTGGCGGACCAGTATCCCAATCAGGTCGGTGTCTACCTCGGTTTCGATGAGAAACTGGCTCATCTCATCGAGGCCGGCTCCGATGCCTACCTGATGCCCAGCCAATACGAACCTTCCGGCCTGAACCAACTCTACTCGCTGAAATACGGCACACCCCCCATTGTCCGCGGCACCGGCGGACTGGCCGATACCGTCACGGACACCAACGAGGAGACCCTGGCCAACGGCACCGCCACCGGTTTCGTCTTCCAGAACTACTCCCCAGAGGCCCTCAGGGATTGTGGACTACGCGCCCTGCACCTGTGGAGCCATCGGCACGACCAATGGAACGCCGTGGTGCGCAATGGCATGCGCCAGGATTGGTCCTGGTCGCGCAGCGCCCAAAGCTATATCGCCCTGTACACGAAAATGCGCCGCGGCGGCTGATTGCATCGGCTCGACACCTCCCCGCCAGCCTGGCCAATGCGGATTTGGTATACTCAGGGCGATCCACTTCCCCCTCACCGCCTGGGACATTTCCATGCTGCTCTGGCTGCTGTTGTGCCTTCCGTCCGACCCCAACCCCGTGGCCGCCGCCAAGGGCACTCTCCTCGACCGGTATCTGCTGGCGCCCGATGCCAGCTACGAGTGGTCCAAGGAAAAGGTGGAAGGGAATTTCCTCACAGGCACCACC
>CAWUOE010000294.1:0-4873 GCA_963923355.1 uncultured Gemmataceae bacterium
GCTGCAAGGATTCCACCTCCGATCGCTTGAGCGTGGTGCGGAAATTCTTCACATCCGCGAGGGTGATGGTGTTGTTTGTGCTTTCCACCATCAGGCCGGTGAGGAATTTGCCGTCCGTGGTTTCTGCTATGTAGGCTTGGAATTCCGGGCGAATGGCTCCGCTGGGTTCCACAATATGCGTGATGAGGGCACGCCTGCTGCCCCGGTCTGCGGTGGTCAGGTCAGGTCCCAGTTTGGTGCCTTCCCCGAACAAGGTGTGACAGCCGGCACATTGCTGTTTGACAAAAAGTTCCTTGCCTTTTTGGGGATTTCCGGGGGGAAGCCTCCCCACAATCAGGTCGATGTATGAAATGCGCGCCTGCTTTTCGCCAGAAACGGTGCCGATTTTGCCGTATTTTTTTTCAACCCATGCCGTAATGGATGAGTCTTTCAATTCGACCAGGGCCTGGGATTCCTCTCGTGTTGGGAGCGGCCCAAGTTTGGGGTTCCGGTCGAGTGATTCCAGATAAGTCCATGCCGTGTTGGCACGGGACAATAGCAATCGCCTGGCCGGACCGGCGACCTCCGGGGGAAGGGATGATACCGTTTCCTGAAGCCGGTCAGCCCAAACCGCCTCAGGTTGGGTGGCGAGGTTTTCTGTTGCTGCGCGGCGCAATTCCAACGGTTGTTTTCCGTCGGCCAGAATTCCAAGGAGGTTTTTTTGGGCCCAGGCCGGGCTGCATTGGCACAAAAGACTCAGCAATTGGATGCGGCGGGGCAAGGGCGTCTTTTGATCAAGGCACGCCTTTTGGGCTTTTTCCCGCGCCTTCCGGCTTGCCAAGCGCGCCGCCAATTCCAGGGCCTGGGAATCGGTGTCCAGGCGGTCCTCCAGGTGATGTACCAGAGTGGCCAAGTCAGGGGAGAGCTGGTGGTGGGCGGTACCCGACATGGCCTTTGCGATACCGTTGACCAGGACAGGCTTGTGGGCTTCCACGGTAGCTGCCCACAGTTGAGCCAAAGCGGCGTTGTCGCTTTGGGAGTTCTCCGTTGCCAATCGCCGGGCCAGACGCTCCGCCAAGTGTGAGATGAACAAGGGTTTGGACCACAACCCGGGTTGGGAGGCCCAGAGGGCCGCCTTGCCCGGGTCCCGGCTGGCGCAATCCTCCAAAGCCCACCAAACAAGCAAAGGTATTTGCGGATCGTCCTTGTCTTCCGCATGAGTGGTCAAAGAGTCCAACAGCCTCAGGCAGTCGTCCGGTGGGAGCCTTCTCGCTGAGCAGGCCCCTTGGGCCCGCACCATGGGTGAGCTTTCCCGCTGGATCAAACGCGTGATGGCGGACACCACCTCGGGGGCAGTTTGCCCGGGATCACATGCCAAGCGCATGGCCCAAAGGCGAACAGAGGGGTGAGGGGAGTCCAGAAACTCGATAGTTGCCTCGCGATCGAGCGCCCCCACGCTATACAGGGCCCATAGCGCCTCCAGGGCCGCCTGAGGTTGATTACCGCGGATGATCAACTTGAGAGCAGGGGCTTGGCCCAAAGCCTTGCGTTCGGCCAGGAGGCGTCTCGCCTCCCGGCGGTGCCAAATGTTGGGGTGATGAAGGAGACCGACCAGCTTTCCATCGGGCTCTAGGTCCAAATCCACGGTTTGAACCGATGGTTTTCCGGGGGCGTGGAGCCGGTAGATTCGACCGTTGGTCTTGTCCCAGTTGTCAATCGGGTCGAGGTGGGTGGCCCGTTTGTCGTACCAATCGACCACAAAGATTCCGGCGTCCGGGCCCACCAAAAGGTCGATGGGACGAAACCAGGGGTCCCGGGGATTCAAGGCGTTGCCGCCATGGGTGGCTGTGAAGGAGGAGCCTTGGCGGCTGAGTGCATGCCAATTCACCATGCTGGAGAGCAGGTTGCCGGCGATGTACTGGTTTTCCCGGTTCGGCCCCAGGGCGCCCCCTTGATAAATCACCCCCCCACAGGTCACATGGCCCCCCTGGAATCCCTTGTAAGGGATGTGGTCGAAGTAGCCGTAGGTGTGCGGATTATGCAGCGGGCCATGCTTGGCAAATCCCTTCACATGGTAAGCCCCCTGGCGTTGATGTAGGCAAGCGACATCGCCGAAGTTGGTGCCGCTGATGATCTCGCCATCCTTGTCGAAATCCAGGCCCCAGGTGTTTCCTCCCCCTTCGCTGAACAATTCGAATTTCCGGGAGGCGGGGTGGTAGCGCCAGATGCCCTGCTGGAATTCCATCCCGCGAATGCGGGCCGTCACCGTGCTGCCCTGTGCCCCGTACAGCCAACCGTCTGGGCCCCATTGGAGGGAGTTGGCATGGGCGTGGGAATCTTCCATGCCAAAACCTGTCAGAAGCACCTCGGGGGGGCCGTCTGGTTGGTCATCACGGTTCCGGTCGGGATAAAAGAGAAGGTAAGGGGCCTGTAAGACAAAAACACCACCATGTCCCAAGGCGAACCCGGTGGCCAGATTCAATCCATCCACAAAGGTCCGTGCAATTCGATACCGTCCATTCTCATCGGGGTCGGAAAGGATGGTTAGCTTGTCTGCTCCTTTGGTGCCTTGTGGTGGTGGGGGGGGAACCTTGTCCCATTTGGTGCGAAGGAACTGATCCTGGGTTACGGGATTCAGTCCGGCCGGGTTGGGATACTGCAGATACTCGAGAACCCACAGCCGCCCCTTGGTATCGAAAGAAATGCTCACAGGTTGACGTATCAGCGGTTCCGCCGCGATCAGCCGGACCTCCAATCCTTCACCCGCGCGTGCGCGGGCCAGGGAAGCCTCGGGTGATCGGTCCTGCGCCGAAAGGAAGGGGGAGGAAACTCCGGAGACCAATAAGGCTGCAGCCAGCAGGGGGCTGAGATGGTGCATGGCACAAATCCAAGGCGTTGGAAAACACCAAGGCAGGGCCATCAAGCACGACAACTCATGGCGGGGCGCTTTCCGTGCTCCCGAATCTAACCGGCAATCATGGACACAGCAACCTGCTGACCTGTCTCACTGGATGGGTACTTTGAGCCGGGCCGCGGGCTGCCCCGGCATGATCAACAGGGAGCTGATCTTGTTGGGTTCTGCCGGTGGTGGGGGAGGAGCAACAGGTGGCGCCGGGTTGGCGATTGGATTGGGGGCCGGTGCTTTTGCGGGTGCCGGCATGGGGATGGATTCCACCTTGGGCGCACCTGACGGGTTTGGGTTCACCGCGGGTTTACCAGGTGCGGCAATTTCGCCGGGTTGGACCGTTTTGGGAAATGGTAGCGTGGAGGTTTCCGGAAACGGGCTGGGGGTTCCGGGGGCAGGCATCAGCCCAGGCATCAACTCACCGGGGCCTCCGGGAATGATGGTAGCTCCCGGCGGAAGAGGCATCGGCATGCCAGCTCCGGGCCCTGGCACCGTGATTCCACCCGTTGAATCGGGAACCAATCGCAGGCTGGATGCGGAAGGGGGCTTCACCCGGATTTCGCGTTCTGCCTCAAACTGGCGGCCATCTTCCATCATGAAGCTGGCCACCACCCGGACCTTGTCCTGACGGGGGGGCGTTTGCCAGGGCAGGGTGAAAACATAACCGGATGTGAGCAGCCCCTGTTTCCAGAGCGGGCGCATTTCCTCGGAAGTGAATTGGTACACGCCGATCGGGTTTTTCAGGCCTTCCGGGCTCACTTCCAGAACCTGCATCTGCACGCGACCGGGAGCCCGGAAGAGTTTGCCGTCCCCGTCACGGGTTTCCAGCACCACCTGAACGGCATCGTCGCCTGGCTTACCGTCCTCATCCATTCCGGTGGAGGTGCGTCCAACCACAATGCTTCGGACAGGGTACAGGGGTGTGAACGGGTCACATGAAGAGGGGCCCGTCTGACCCCGCATCGCCCGCACTTCGGTCTGAAGGGCCAGGTTGTAACCGGCAATCCGGTCAATGTCCTCCCGCATCAGCGCGATTTCCTTTTCGCGCTGGCGGAGGGTTGTTTCCAGACGGTCCTTGCTGTTGTTCGTTCGGCAGCCTGCCACCGGTAAGACAACCAGGGAGGCACCCAAGGCCGCAGAAAGGATCCTGCCCGATAGCCGAAGAAGGCGGGGCGAGATCAAGCGCATGATGGACCCCCAAGGGCCGAGGCGGCGTGTTGGCCTGGCGCCTCCTGCGCCCGGGCTTTGCGACCACCTGACCCCGGGAAAAGTCCCCGATGCCGGGTTAGCCGCGAGCCCTCGATGCCAGGTGGCCTGACGGGATCTTGTCGATCACATGATCGATAAGCCCGTATTCCTTGGCCTCCTGGGCGGACATGAAATTGTCCCGATCCGTGTCCTTTTCAACACGCTCGAGAGGCTGACCTGTCATCTGCGCCAGGAGCCGATTCATGGCGTCCTTGGTGCGCAGCAGGTGCCGGGTGCGGATTTCTATGTCGGTAGCGGGGCCGCGGGCGCCGCCCAGAACCTGGTGAATCATCACCTCGGCGTGGGGCAGTGCATACCGCTTGCCCTTGGTACCGGCCGCCAGCAGGGTGCTGCCCATGCTGGCCGCCAGGCCGATGCAGTAGGTCGCGACATCGCAGGTGATGTACTTCATCACATCGTAAACCCCCATCCCGTCGGTCACTGAGCCGCCGGGGGAGTTGATGTAGAAGTGGATATCAGCCTTCGGGTCCTGGTGGTACAGATAAAACATCTGGGCCACCACCAGGTTCGCGCTCTCCTCATTGACCTCCCCCAGGAGGAAAATCACCCTTTCCTCCAGGAGACGACTGTAGATGTCCAAGGCACGGTCATTGTCGCCGCGACGCTCGAGAACGAAGGGGATCGAAGGCATCGGTCACCATCTCCCGCCGTCGCGACCACCGTGTTTAATCGGAAAGCCCCGACGGACTGCTTGAGGGAAAAAACCCCGGCCAAACGGCC
>CAWUOE010000295.1:0-4852 GCA_963923355.1 uncultured Gemmataceae bacterium
GATTCCTTCCATGCAGGGATTCACGGGTGCCGAGGCCGCCAATCACATGCTGCAGTCCAACGGCGTCACCGGTTTGGGCATAGAGCCAATCGGCGGGGAAATGACCGATCATTATGATCCGCAGACCAAAACCTTGCGTTTGAGCGAGGGGGTCTACGGTTCCACCTCACTGGCCGCGGTGGGCATTGCAGCCCACGAGGCAGGCCACGCCTTGCAGGACGCCCAGCGTTACCCCCTGCTGGTCACCCGCGGGGCTTTGGTGCCTGTTGCCAATATCGCGGGCAATCTAAGCTGGCTCATCATTCTGGTCGGAATGGTGCTTCTGACCCTCGGTGCGATTTTGGGCAAGCTGGTTCTGCTGGTCGGGATCGGACTCTTTTCGGTGACCGTCCTTTTTCAATTGGTCAACCTGCCGGTGGAATTCGATGCCAGCCGTAGGGCGCGCATCGCCTTGGTGGAGCAGGGTATCGTCTCCACCGATGAGGATATGGAAGTCAAGAAGGTCCTCGACGCCGCCGCACTGACGTACTTGGCCGGAACACTCACGGGCATTCTCACCCTGCTGTATTACCTCTTCGAAGCCGGCCTGCTAGGCGGTAGGGAAGAATAATTTGTCTGCGGAAACTTTCGCAGAAAGCCCCGCCCAGGCGGGGCTTTATTTTTTCCCTTTGCGGATGGCTTCCAGAGAATCTGCCATCCTGGACACCCTGCCTGGTTCCGCTTCCGCCAGGTTTTTGGTTTCACCCGGGTCGTTGGACAGGTCGTATAGCTGGGCTTTGGGATCGTTGGCCAATTCCGTGTTGGTTTGATTGTTTCTTGCAGGGCCTTTGGCCGGTTCAAGATATTTCCAGGAGCCCTCACGCAAAGCGAGTTTGGAGGCGGGGCCATCCCCCATCCCCTGAATCACCAGGTTCTGGCGGCCCTTTGAATCCTCTCCCAACAGGGCCCTTAGTTGATTTTGGCTGTCAGTCGCGGTGGCAATCGGATCTTGTCTGCCGACCAGGGCAGAAAGGCTGGCCAGAAAATCCACCTGGCTGACCAGGGCGGAAGACTCCGTTCCAGGTTTCACACGGCCAGGCCACCGGACCAGCAGGGGTACCCGCGTCCCACCCTCGAATCGGCTGTATTTACCCCCGCGCCATGGGCCGGCGGGCCGGTGGGTGCCCAATTGGGTCACGGCGTCATCCTGATAACCGTCATCCACCACCGGGCCGTTGTCACTACTCAGGATCACCAGGCTGTCGTTCGCAATGCCCCGGGCTTCCAGGGTTTTGAGGATTTCACCCACACACCAATCGGCCTGGACAATCGCATCACCCCTCGGGCCCATGCCGCTGCTGCCCACGAAGCGCGGATGCGGCACCCGGGGCACATGGATGTCATGCAGTGCAAAAAACAGAAAGAAAGGCTTATCGGCTGACCCTTCGATGAAGCGGATTGCCTCCCGGGTGAGCGTGTCTGCCATTTCTTCATCCACCCAACGGGCTTTGGTCCCTCCGGTCATATGCCCGATTCGGCTGATCCCGTTGACGATGGTCATGTCATGGCCGTGGCTGGGCTTTATCTTTAGCAAGTCCGGTCTCGCCTTGCCGGTCGGTGCACCATCCAGGGGTTTGCCGTAGGACACGGTGATGGGATCGGCCGGATCCAGGTTTTCCACCCTGCGATCCCGCACATAGACACACGGCACACGGTCGCCGGTGGCCGGAACCAGGAAGCAGGTGTTAAACCCAATGTCTTGGGGCCCCGGGGAAATTTCCCTATTCCAGTCCACCTTTCCCTGGCCAAGCCCCAGGTGCCATTTTCCTACCACCCCGGTTCGGTAACCAGCCGCTTGCATTTGACGAGGCAGAGTGGCCCTGCCTGGTTCAATCACCAGATTGGCATCCCCTGGCAGCACTGTGGTGCCTTTGCGACGCCACGGATATTCCCCGGTGAGCATTCCGTACCGGGAGGGAGTGCAGGTGGCGCTGGTGCAATACGCCGAGGTATGCCGCAATCCTTCCCGCGCCAGCCGATCCATGTGCGGTGTTTTGACTTTGGTGGCACCCTGGCAACCCAGGTCCCCATATCCCAGATCATCGGCATAGATGAGCACGATCGCCTTCGGCCGGCTTTCCTGATTGGGAAATTGGGGCACAAGAAGTGCCCCGATGACCAGGAGCTGCAACATGGCTGTTTTTCTCCGAAAAGGGTCTATCTGGTGATTGGTTTATGTCGGGGTTTCGTGCGATCCTAATGTTTGCCGAATGATTTCAAATGTAATCTAATAGGTTGTGTTCCCAAACTGGTAATCGATTCAGCCGCGATCTCGTTTTTTGCTGCTGGCGGTTTGGTGCACCATTCTGGAAATCCTGCCATGAGAAGCATGTTGATGGGCGGCTTGGCTGCTTTTGTAGGTGCCTGTTTCCTAACCGGGTGCGGTGGGGAAGCCAAAAAAGAGGAAGCTAAGCCAGCTTTGTCACCTGAGAAAATGAAGGACACTTATAAAGGTGTCAAACAGAAGAATTTTTCCACCGGCGGTTGATGATCTAAATGCTTCAGCTCCGATGGCCCGCTCAAGATCGGGCCTCGGGGCATTTGGCTTGGTCTCATTCCGAGGGGATGGGAACTGGGAAAATTGGGTTGTCGGAAACCTGTTTGGCAAGGACTGCCCGCGCCCTGGCCAGGATTTCAGGCTCACGGCTTGCCAGGTTCATCGTTTCTCCCGGATCTTTTTCCAGATCGTACAGTTCCCAGCCACCGGGTTGTTTGGTTTTCAAACCAGTCCGAACGAGTTTGTACCGTCCCAGATGGACTGCCACCTGCCCTCCGTATTCCGGAAAGGCCCAGACCATTGGCTTGCGCGCCTCACCGACTGGTTCCCCGGTCAAATGGGGCCATAGGCTTTGCCCATCGGTTTGTCCGGTCTTGGAAATTCCGGTCGCCTCGCACAGAGTAGGGTACCAGTCGGCAAAATAGCCCGGTTGATCCATGCTGGTGCCGGCACGGACTTTAGATGGAAGCCGCACAATGGTCGGTACCCGGATCCCTCCCTCGTAGACACTGCCTTTGAATCCCCGCAGATTGCCGGTGCTATTAAAAAATTCCGGGTCTGCACCGCCCACAAATCCCTTGCCCGAACGGTGGGTGGCTCCGTTGTCACTGGAGAAAACCACCAGGGTGTTCTCCTTCAGCCCCAGCCCTTCCAGTTTCTCCATCACCTTGCCGACTTGCTGATCCAGGTGGGCAATCATGGCGGCATAGGCTGCTCTGGGCCTCGGGTGTGGCAGGTAACCCTGCTCACCGCGGTAGGGAGCGACATCCCATTCCCGTGGAAATCGCTCCACCCATTCCTTGGGTGGGTGAATCGCCACATGCGGTTCAATGAAGGGCAGGTACAGAAAAAATTTGTTTTTGTGATGATCATCCAAAAAACGCAGGGCTTCCTGCAGGATTCGGTCGGGCGCGTAAGTCTTACCCTGATAGTCCTCCGCCAGTACTTCGCCTTCAGGTTGTTTCTTGTGCCCGGGCACCGGTTTGGGGTTCAACGGCACCTGGGTGGCGTTGTCCCATAAGGTCGCAGGGTAGTAGCTGTGCGCCACTGCCTGGCAGTTGTACCCAAAAAAACGGTCAAAACCTTTCTTGTTGGGATCTCCCGTGCTGCCCACCGGTCCCAAACCCCATTTGCCGAAGGCACCCGTCTTGTAACCGTTGGCCCGGAAAGCCATCGCCAGGGTGGTGGCCTGTTCAGACAACGGATACTGACCCTCCGTGAATTCCGGAAAACGGGTTTTGGCCTGCAGGTTGCCCCGAATCTCAGCATGGCCCAGGTGTTTGCCCGTCATCAACACGCATCGCGATGGGGCGCACACCGGGGCACCGGAATAGTGGCGCGTCAGGCGCATGCCCTCCTGAGCCAACCGGTCAATGTGGGGTGTCGGGATTTTCTGTTGGCCAAAACAGCCCACCTCGGCCCACCCCAGATCGTCGGCCAGGATGAAGACCACATTGGTGGCCGACGGTTTTTCCTGGCCTAAAACCAGGATGCCGGCAAGCAGGACCAGGGACATGGCACAAGCTCCAAAAAAAATCCCCCGCACTGGCCGCGCGGGGGATTCTGAAAAAGGTTCGCAATCGGCAGATCAGTTTTCAGAGAATACTTCGCCACCCGCCTTGGTGATCATGGCAGCCAAGGTAGGCCCTTGCACAGATTCATTCAGGAAGCCGACCGAGCCGTCGCAACGCACGATGTTCACGCCACCACTGTGGAACGAATACATCTGGTAGCCGCCCGCACCGCCAGAATTGGTCTGGTTGATGCCTTTGCAACCCTGGTCAGCAACAGGCGGCGCAGTATTGCTAAATGCGCGGAGCCTGAGCGCACCGTTGTAGTCAAAAAATGCGGCATTCAAAGACCAACCAGCGGCTCCAGGTGTGTTGGGTGTGATCGGAGTCCGGCCACCATAGAGTTGATGACGACCTGAACTTTCAGCAAACAGGATAGTGTTTGAAGTTCCGTCTGTAATATCGGAAAGGTTTGGTTTGATGCTCATCACACCAGCAGCATCGACAATGGCTTTGCCACCCAATGCACCAGTATCGTCGGGTGGGCTGGGAGTTGCGGGGGCGCAGGCGGTGCGGAAGTTGTTATGGATGCCACGGGTGGGGAAATAGTCGGTGGCACCTAAGGTGAATGCACCAGCATTCGGCAGGCCGAGAGAGACGAAATACGGACCATAATCGATCACCCGGCTGGGCGCAGAAGGGCATTCAAAGGATTTTACTTTGGCACTGGCTGAAATCGAGGCGCCCCAAGGCGGTGGCCAGTTGCGCGGATCTATGACGGAAAGCTTCAGATCCATTGCCTTCA
>CAWUOE010000296.1:0-4828 GCA_963923355.1 uncultured Gemmataceae bacterium
GTTTTCCGTCTTTGTCTTTTCCATCTTTGGAATCTTTGCCGTCCTTGTTCATTCCATCTTTGTCTTTGCCGTCTTTGCCCTTGGAGTCATTGTCCTTGCCATCCTTGGACATGCCATCCTTGTCTTTACCGTCCTTGTCCTTGCCATCCTTCGAGTCTTTGCCGTCCTTGTCTTTCCCTTCCTTGGAATCTTTCCCTTCTTTGGAGTCCTTGCCGTCCTTGTCCTTCTGGCCTTTTTTCCCTTCCATCAGGTCCTTCAGGTCCTGGGTTTCCTTGGTCACTTTGGCTTGGGCCCGGGAAAGTTCCTCCGGGGTCAGCCGGTCGGTCTCGGTGTTGGCGCGCACCCGCTCCTGTTTGCTGATGACATCCTTCAATTTCTCAACAATCTTGCGGGCCTCGTCCCGCTGCCGCCGCAATTCGGCTTCCGGGTCACGGGTCAGTGCCTCGATCAAGCGGGTCAGGTCGCCCGAAAGCTCCTTGTTCCGCTCCACCAGCCCCTGCAGCTTGTCCGTGCTCTTGAAGGCGTCCTGTTGTTTCAGGGCCTGGACCAGGTTGTCAAACTTCGCGTCGGTCCCCAGGTCGCCGATGATTCGCAGCGCCTCCTGGATGGCTTGCGCCCGGAGTTTGTCCTCCGCCTTGCCCGTGCGGGAGAGCCTCTGCTCAAGCAGCTTCAGCGACAACTTGAAATCACTGAATTCCCGCTGCAGGCGGGCTTGGTTCGTGCTGACTTCGCCCTGGTTGGCGTTGCCGTCCTTGCTCGCATCTTTGCCTTGGGCGGATTTGGCGGGGCCCTGCGCTGGCAATTGGCCCACGGTGGCCAGCAGGGCCATCAAAAGGGCGGCCAGACTCAGCGAAATCGCCCGCATGCATCACCTCGCGGTCACCGGATCCGTCATCGGACAGTGGGGGACTGAAAGCGACCAATCCACAGAGGGCTACCGTCAGTATCCACCATCCGCTTCGCCTTCCGCCACAGAATATTGAACATTCTAGCAAGATTTTAAGCCATCAACCGGCTGGACGGCCCCGGCTTGGCCCCAACGCAAACCCAATGAAATCCAGCACTTCCAAGCTTGAAACGCCGGAACTGCCCGCCCGGTTGGTGAGAAATGAATGAGAAGCGGCCCAGGCTCAGGCCAAAACCCCTTCAATCACCCGGCCCGGGCTGAGCGCCAGGGGCCGGTCCAGAGGGTCCCGGATCTCCGTGGCGGGATTGATTCCCAGCAGGTGGAAAAGGGTCGCGGACAGGTCCTCCGGCTTGCATGCGTCCGTGGCAGGGTACGCGCCGATCTTGTCGGATCGCCCGTGGATATGCCCTTTTTTCATCCCCGCCCCGGCCAGCATAGCCGGGTAGCATTTCGGCCAGTGGTCCCGGCCCGCCAGGTCGTTGATCTTGGGCGATCGCCCGAATTCACCCACCCACACCACCAGGGTGTTTTCCAGCAGCCCCCGCTCCTCCAGGTCCACAAGCAGCGTGGGCAGCGTCTGGTCCATCAGCGGCAACAGGTGGTTTTTCAGGATCGGATACATCTTCTCGCCGCGGAATCCGTGGGTGTCCCAGCCACCCTTGGCCCCGCCGATGCTGGGATGGAGGTACACCTGAATCCACCGGCATCCCGCCTCGGCCAGTCGCCGCGCCAGCAGGCAACTCTGCCCGTAGGTGGTCCGTCCGTACCGGTCACGGATCGCATCCGGTTCCCGCGACAGGTCGAACGCCTCCCGCACCTTCGGGCTGGCCAGCAGCGCGTGGGCGCGGTCGTACTGCTCTCCCAAACCCCGGGCCAGCGCGGTCTGTTCCAGGTCGCCCAATTGCCGTTCGATGATCCTCCGGGCCTCGCCCCGCCGGGCCAGCCGGTCCGGGGTGATGGTGGCGGGCAGCGCCAGTTCGGGCAGCTTGAAACCCGCCTGGTTCGGATCCTGCCCGACGAAAAGCGGGTCATGGCGCTTCCCCAAAAAGCTGGCATGCTGCCCCGGCGTGATCGAGCCGTCGGCGATCGTGTGGGGAAAGGCCACGAAGCCGGGGATGCCGGCCGGCGTCGGCGCGAACCGGTCCGCGATGGCTCCATAGGCCGGAAACAGGTCGCGCGAGTCGCGCAAACGCTGGTCGTCGGTCGTCGGCGCCACACCCGTCAGGCTGTAGTAGCCGGCCGAGTTGTGGTTCGCCATCGTGTGGTGCAGGCTGCGGATCTGGCAAACCTTGTCGATGATCTTGGAGGTGTTGGGCAGCAGGTCGCTCACCAGTGCGCCGGGCACCCGGGTTCGCAGCACGCCCAGTTCGCCGCGGATGTTGTCCGGGGCGTCCGGCTTGGGATCGATCGTGTCGTGGTGGCTGGGCCCGCCCCACTGATGCAGGAAAATCACCGTCTTGGCGCGCCCGTTCACCGCCGCGCCCCGGCTGCCGCCACCCGCCAGGGCGGCCATACCGCCAAACCCCACTTTCAAGACCGATCGACGGTCCAAAGGTGTCGCAACGGGCAGTGGAAACATCGTCTCACCTCACCAGCGCAACAGGAATTCACGGCTGCCCAGCAGCGCCCAGGCCAGGTCCTCCAGGGCGAGCCGGCGGTCCCCGGACCCTTCCAGCAGCTTCACGCAATCGGCCGTTTCCCGTTCGGTTGGCTTTCGGCACAGCGCCGCCAGGTACAGTTCCTCCACCGCGGCGGCCGGAGCCGCCTGCGATAGCCGGGCCAGGCGGCCGCTTTGCGTCAGCAGCCGCTGCGGCAGTTGCCCGCTCACCAGCATCAGGGTCTGGGCCAGGGTCGGATCACTGGTGCGCTCGCAGTCGCAGCTCAGCAGCCGTTCCGGTTTGCCAAAGACCCTGAGAAATCGCTCCAGGTCATCGCTTTTCCGCCGCCGGCTGGGTCCGGGGATTCCCGCCACCTCCAGCGTGCGTGTCCCGGCCGGATATCCCCCGAATTCCAGGGGAGCCTCCAGCACCCCTGCCCAGGCGTCCAGCAGTTGTTCCGCCGGCAGTGGCCGCGGCAGCGTGGCCGCGCACATCCCGTCATCCTGCGTCGCACCCGCATGGGCCGCGTCCATACCCCGGGCGTAGGTGTCCGAAAGGGCTATATGCCGCACCAGTGCCCGCAGGTCAAACCGTTGGCGGGTCAGGAAATCCGCCAGATGGTCCAGCAGGGCGGGATGGCTGGCCGGGTTGGCCAGGCGGAAGTCGTCCTCCGGCTCCACCAGCCCCCGGCCCAACAGCCGACGCCAGACCCGGTTGGCCTGCGCCCTGGCAAAAAAAGGATTCCCCGGCTCTGTCATCCAGTCCGCCAGGGCCTGCGGCATGTCAGGTCCCGACAGCGGGGCCTCACCGTCCAACACGCGGGCTGCCACCACCCCGGCCTCTTCCTTCGCTTTGGCTTTGGCCTTGGCCAGCGCCTTGGCCTTCTTGCCCTTGGCGGGAGGCTCCTCGGGTGGTCCCCTCCTCAGGTAGACAATCTGTTCCCCGTTGAACTCGTGCTTGTCCAGATTGTCAGACCGGTTGTTTTCCAGCACCTTGTAGTCGATGCCGGTGAAGATCTCGGTGAAGGCGTTGTAATCTTCCGTCGTCCACCGGTCGAAGGGGTGGTTGTGGCAGCGGGCGCAGGCGATCCGCACCCCCAAAAACACCTGCGCCACCGCCTCCGCGCGGGTTTGCGGGTCACGCAGGGCCCGGTAAAAGTTGGCCGGTGGCTGGCTGTAGGTGCTGCCCCGCGCGGTCACCAGTTCCCGTGCCAGCTCATCCAGCGGCATGTTTTCCAGAAATGCCCGGCGCAGCCAGCCGTGCATGGCCCGCACCCCCTTGGGGTCGAGGGTTTTTTCCTCCACACGCAGCAAGTCCGCCCAATGCAGCGCCCACAGGTCGGCGAAGGCCGTCTGGCCCAGCAGAAAATCCACCTCCCGCGCGCGCTTGTCCGCGCTCGGGTCCGCCAGAAAATCGCGTGTCCGCGCCACGGGTGGCAATTGACCTGCCAGGTCCAGCCACACCCTGCGCAGAAACCGCCCGTCCTCCACGCCGCCGGCCGGTTCGATCCCCAGACCGGCCAGCCGGTCTCCCACTATCCGGTCCACCGGGTGGCTTGAGGCACGGGCAACCTTGGCCGGCCCCGCCGAACTCCACACCCGCAGCAGGGCCTGCGCCGATCCGTACCGAGCCAATACCGCTGCCTGGCTGCCGGCGGGCACTACCAGCGCCGGCCGTTCACCCCCCAGCGAGACACGAATCCCGGCATCGCTCGGCTCCAGGGTGGCCAGCAGGCTTACCTCCGCCGACTTGCCATCTTCAAAGGTTGCGGTGATGGTGGGCGACACAGTCCCCCCGCCCGGCGGCAGGATGATCTCCCCGGGTTCCACCCGCAAGGCTTTCACCCGGGCTGTGCCCTCTGGATCAGGCCGCGCCCCTTGGGCGATCCAGTCCCGCACCAGCCGGTAGGCCTGGCCATCCGCCTTCCAGCGGATGGCTCCCTCGTGCGGTGTTTTGCCAGAAGCCTTGGCCAGCAAAAGGCTTTCGTCCGGATTCAGCGGGTTGACCCGCCGCCCGCCCAACCCGTGGGTCAGGGTTTTCCAGTCCAGAACCGGGTTCTCCCCCCGCAGGGACAGCTTCAGGCCCCCTTTGCCGTTCAGGTTGCCGTGGCAAGGCCCGCTGTTGCACCCTCCCTGGCTCAGCAGGGGCATCACTTCATTGCGGAAACTGATGGCCCCATCGTCCGGCCCGCCGGCACAGACACAAAGCATCAGACGAATCCACAAGCTACCCATGGGCTCGTTACTGGTTGGGGAGGAGGAGGATCATTGTTCATTTTCGGCAAAAAAGACTATCCGACACCCGCAATCCTACCATCTTCAGG
>CAWUOE010000297.1:0-4826 GCA_963923355.1 uncultured Gemmataceae bacterium
AAAAGTACCCTAGAATCTACGGGATATACCTTAGAAAGTGCAGCGACCTCCCTGAAAATAACCCCAGCTTCAATAGATCTAGGAAGCCCCGTCATTCAAGTTCAATCAGACGCTAGTCTGAAATTTTCTGGCCCTATTGCGGTAATTAAGGGAGATGCAGTGGGCCAAGTAAAGGCAGCAATACTGGTATCGAATTAACAAGGCTCACCATGAAGGGGATACCTATGGGCTATCTTGAAGACATTGAAAAAATCAAGCAAGTGAAATTGGATGCAGCTCCGTTTCTCGAAGCAGTGGACAACGGCAGAAAAATGATACAAGAGTGTATGGCTCAGGATTTGCCACCCGAAGCTAAGGCCCAAATTGAAACAGCGCTGCGACTGATTGACGAAAATCGTGCTGAGTTTGTCAAAGCTTTCCAAGAAGAGGTTCCCGCCCTGCACCAATCCCTTCATGAATCGCTGGATGGATTGGCAGGCCAAATCCAAAGTATGGAAGAAGAAAACAAAAAAAATCTAGATTATCTTAATAATACACCGCAGACGCCGGACTTTGCAGAGGATCCGAGCAAAAATCCATTCCACCCTGCCAACTTGGTTGCATCTGTTCCTGCCGGCCCATTGAATTTGCCTGTCACCACGGATTTGCCACTCTCGGAAGGCGAGGAATTAAAAAAACACATTCTGAGCCTTCGAAATGAATCGCAATCCGGGCCCAGGCCCGGCTCCCGCGTCTCCGGCAACATCTGGGAAAACTGGAAAAAACCCGGGCAGTGAAGCGCGGGGCATTCCCCTGCCCCACCCGATCTACCCTGCCCCCGTTGGCAATCTCGGGTTTGTCTGCCCTCGCCGCATACTTTTAGTACTTCCCGGGCTTTTCCGGGTGGGGCCCCAGGGGGCCGTACCTTCGGAAAAAGCCTTTTGATCCGTACTTTTCGTTATTCTTTCACCAAAATCCCATCGGCCGGCTTGTCCCTTCCAAAACAATCCTCCAAAATGGCCCTTGTCTCCCATAATCCCCAAGTTATTGTCCGGAGTTTTGCTGTGGCCGTACCCAGTCGCAAGCGTCGCAAACCGATCGGCATTTCCCTCGAGCAACTTGAAAACCGCGTCAATCCCGCCTCGTTCGCCTTCTGGAACGGCACGCTGAACCTTTCGCTGGGCGACAATGAAACCGCCAGCGTGGTCTCCGGCGGCTCGGGAGCCTATACCCTCAGCCTGAACAGCCCTTATCTGTTCACCGGCATGGACCTGCCCGGGCTCACCGGCAATGGCACCGACACCCTGAGCGTCACCAGCCAGCTGACGCTGCAGCAACTCAAGGTGGAAGACACCCTTTCCACCGGCGCCGCGCACGGCGTGGCCTTCACTCCCTCGGCCTTTGATTACGCCATCAGCGTCGGCATCGCCTTCAAAAACGCCAACGGCTCGGTGACGGTCTCCCCGGGCACCGCCAACACCGCCACCACCTTCTCGGGCTCCGCCGGACTGACGGTCACCGGGGCCAACCGGGTCCGGCTCGATCCGGGTTCGAACCTCAGCACCGCCGATGGCCCCATCAGCCTGACCACCGCCACCTACGATGCCAGCGACTCCGGGGCGGGGGTTTCCCTGGGCGCCGACTCGGCCCTCCACTCGACCGGGTACGGCTCGATCCTGATCGACGCCACCGCCTCCACCGACCAGAAATCCAGCGGGTACGCCGGGCTGGAGGTGGCCCAGGACGCGGCCATCGTCACCGCCAACGGCACGGTCACGCTGATCGCCAAGGCTGCCGGGGACAAATCGTCCCGGCCGGCCGACATCACCGTGGCCGCCGGCAGCGTGGTCACCGCCGGGGGTGGCAGCACGCTGCTCTTCAAAGCGGACACGCTGTCAGTCGACAGCCAGGTTTCCTCCGTCTCCTCCCCCACCGGCACCATCCAGTTCCAGACCCTTTCCCCCGACCGCGACATCACTCTGGGCTCGGGTGGCTCGGGCCTGTCGCTCGACCAGAAGTTCCTCAACAGCCTCACGGCCGCGGCGCTGTCCTTCGGTGGCCCGGGCTACGCCGGCACCCTGTCCAACACCGAGGCGCTGGCCCCGGCCAAGGCGGGCAACATCGGTTTCCAAACCACCGGCAAGGCCAAGGTGGGCGCGGCCATCACCGCCAGCGGCGGCATCTCGCTGACCGGGGACAAGGTGGAAATTCACGCCCCGCTGAATACGGCCGCCTCGGGCAACGGCGGGGGCGTGGTGATTGTCGCCACCACGGGCGTGGTGGATATTCTGCCCGCGGGCACCATCACCTCGGGCGGCCCAGTCGACATCACCGCAGGCACCCAGGTCAATACCGCCGGCAACATCAGCGCCCCCGGCTCGTCGGTGACCTACCACTCGAAGGTGGTGCTGACCGGCTCGGTGAACCTCGACACGCGGCAGCAGGGGCCCTACTCGATCCCGATCTACCAGATGAACAACAACGGGGGCATCAGCTTCGCCATCTACGCCAGCATCAACGGCGGCCCGATGGTGCCCTACCTGCTGGACACCGGCTCCCCCAACTTCTTCCCCACCTACGGGAGCTGGTGGCCGGGCGCCGCGGCCCCCACGGCCTCCACGCCCCGCGGCCAGTACACCCAGACCTACGCCAGCGGGGCCCAGTACACCTACAACATCGCCAATGTCTCCGTCAGCCTGGGCAACAACGCGGGGGGCGCCCTCACTCCCGCCGTCCAGGCCAATGTGGGCCAGATCATCACCGTCGGCGACCAGACACCCCTGGAGTACTACAACACCTGGGCCTCCAAGTATGCCCAGGGCCAGGCGCCATTCGGCGACAACACCTTCGGCAACTTCGGCGCGGGGCTCTACGGCTCGTCCACCCTGGCCACCATCCTGGCCCAGCTTCCCCTGGCACCAGGCCTGAAGCCGGGCTTCATCGTCCGCTCGGGCGGCAACGGGTCGCCGGTGGGCGAGTTGATCGTGGGGCTGTCGCCCGAGGCGATCTCGGCATTCCCCGACCCGATGACCATGGATCCCTCGGGCAACGATCTTCCCAACGCCTACGGTCAGACGGTGAAGGGCTACGGCGCCGCCCAGGTGGCCAACACCCAGGTGGTGCTCAAGAAGCCCGATGGCACCACCTACACGGCCTCCATGCCCTCGGTGTGGGACACCGGCGGCGGCCCCAACAATGTGATCTACCAGAACCAGACCGGCCCCAACGCGGTGCCCGGTACCTTTCTGCTCGACAGCTCGGCCCAGGGCGGCCAGGTGCTGGGCGGTGTCGAGTACACGGTCCTGAACGGCCAGGGTGCCCCGGTTTATGAGCTGACCACGGGCAATGACGACAATGTCAACAAGACCGTGGTGGATCCCTTCTACACCGTGGGTGTCGGCTTCCCCCGCCTGAACCCGGGCGTGGCCCCCTTCCTCACCCACGATGTGATGTACAACCTGGGGGACGGCACTTTGGGTCTGGCCCGGTCGGGCGTGACCATCCCGCTTCAACTGGTCAACATCGGTTCCCCCACCGACCCGAGCTACAAGTTGGGTATCTATGTGGGCCTGGGTGGCGGGTCACCCATGCTGTATGAGTTCGACACCGGGGCTGCCGGTTTCTTTGCGGCCTACGATCCCAATCACCCCGAATTGACCAGTTGGTGGGCGCCCGATTCCTTCACGGACACGGGCAAGACCCTCCAGATGAGCTACACCAGCGGCATGGAATATTCCACCAATGTGGTCTCCACGCAGGTGAGCCTGTACGCCTCCAACGCGGCCGGCGCCCAGCCGGTCTTCACGCTGCCCGAGCAGCCCCTGGTGGCCCAGATTCAATCGGCCAAAAACAGCAACGATCCCTCCTACGATTACTTCGGCCTTCTCAAGGCGGGCCTAGCCCCCGTGGAAGGGCATTTCTACGGCGACTTCGGCATGGCCCTCTACGCCAACGGCAAGGCCAACTCCAGCACCGAGGGCACCGTGTACGCCATCCTTCCCCAGGCCGGCCCGGTGAACGGCCGTCTGGGCAACGGCTTCATCATCCGCACCGGCGGATACAACGGGGCCATGCCGATGGTGCAGGTGGGCCTGGGGGCGCTGGATCGGGTCCGTTTCCGCAACCAGTCGGTGATGAACCCGCCCATGGGCTCCATCCAGACCAGCACCTTCCCTGTGGGTGGCGGGCCCACTTTCGACTTCGCCATCACCAACGGTCTGGTGTCCCTGGGGTCTGACGGCGGGTTACTGACCCAGGCCATGCCGCTGGTGATGGACACCGGGGCGCCCAAGTCGGTGTTGCATGCCTTCGGCACCATCGCCGCCCCCTCCTCCGCGGTCACCAGCCTGGACCTGACCATCCCCGGCCTGGTGCCCACCGACGGGCTGTTCACCGCCATGGCCTTCCAGCCCGGAAAACCGCACAGCCTGAACGGCTTCGCGGAGGACACCACCCCCAACCCCAACACGCCCAACGGCTACCTCAACACGGGCATCAACCTGTTTTTCCGCAACGATGTGATGTATGACCTGCAGAACCAGAGCGTGGGCTTTTACGGCTACCCCGCGCAGGCCGCCGGCGGGGTGAACTTCCTCTCCAGCGTGGATGGCGCCTTTGACCTGACCATTCAGGCGGGGGCAGGCACCGTCAGCATCGTCGGTGAAGCCGGCGACGCCACGCCACTGACCGCGCTGACGGTGCAGCAGGCCACCGGCGTGGCGCTGGCGGATGTGCACGCCGGCCAGGTTTCCGTCACCTCCTCGGCGGCAACCCTGTCGGGCCACCTCGACGCCGGCAAGTCCCTCCAGTGGAATGTGCAGGCCACCCAACTGGCCGCTGATGTGAAG
>CAWUOE010000298.1:0-4825 GCA_963923355.1 uncultured Gemmataceae bacterium
TTCCCAAGCAACCGGGCAGGTTTCCAAACTGGTATTACCAGCAGGCAAAAAGATCACCAAAATCGAAGCTTTTCCCTCGAACCTCCGTCTTTTTGGATTGGATGACCGGGCCCAGTTACTGCTGACAGGAACTTTGGATGATGGCTCTTTGTTGGACCTGACTCATCACTGCAGTGTTTCGATCGATAATGTTGCCACCTTGAAGGCTCTTGCCGGTACCCGTTTGCAACCGGTGGCCAATGGCTCAGCCACCGTGACCCTGACCCACGCCGGGCTGAAGGCAACGGTCCGGGTAGAGGTGCAATCCTGCGAGTCTCCATTACCCATCAACTTCACCAACCAGATCATCCCGATTTTCACCAAAATGAGCTGCAATGGTGGTGGATGCCATGGCAAAAGCGGCGGGCAAAATGGCTTTCGTTTGTCCTTGCTGGGCTACGAGCCTGAAATCGACTACGCCAGCCTGGCCAAGGAAGAGCGAAATCGGCGCATTCAGGTCACAGCACCCGACAACAGCCTGTTTTTGACAAAAGCCACCGGGCAGGTGGCTCATGGTGGTGGCAGGAAAATGGAGATCGACAGCGACGAATATCGCCTGGTTCGCCGCTGGATCGGCACGGGCATGCCCTGGGGTAAACCGGGTGACCCCACACTCGCGGATGTGATCGTGCACCCGGCCAACAGGGTGATGCGGCCCGGAGCCAGCCAACAGATTGTGGTGATGGCCCGATACTCGGACGGGCGGACCGAGGACATCACCCGTCGCGCCCAATACGAATCCAACGCGACCGACATCGCCACCGTGGACGGTACTGCCCTGGTTCGCGCCGGTGAATCTTCCGGCGAGGCGACCGTCATGGTGCGCTACCAGGACCGGGTGGCAACCTTCCGGGCCACAGTGCCACTCTCCAAGCCCTCACCCTCTTGGGAATTCGCCGCCAAAACTCTGGTGGATACCCACACAGCCGCCAAATGGCGCGAGCTCGGACTGGCACCCAGCGCTAACACATCGGACGAGATCTTCCTGCGCAGGGTTTCCCTCGACCTGACCGGGACCCTGCCCACGGCCGAATTGGTGCGCCAGTTTCTGTCCGACAAAGACCCTGCAAAACGGGACAAACTGGTCGACCGCCTGGTCGACTCCCCCGAATATGCCTATTTCTTCGCTGGGAAATGGGCGGATATTTTGAAAGTGAAACGTGGCGGCGACGGCAACCGGGCCACCGGTACCTTCGCCTTCCATGGTTGGCTGCGCGACGCGATGGCCAACGACCTGCCCTACAACGAATTCGCCCGTGCCGTCCTGGCCGGAACCGGAGACGAATCAACTCACCCGCCGGTGTTCTGGACCCTGCATCAACCGGGCGTGGAGCAGTTCGTGGACGACACTGCCCAGGTATTCATGGGGCTGCGATTGACCTGCGCCCAGTGCCACCACCACCCCTATGAGAAATGGAGCCAGGATGACTACTGGGGCCTTGCCAACTTCTTCTCACGCGTTGGCAAAAAGGACATACCTCTGGGAGCCAATGCGGCCAACCAGGATAAAAAGCGCACGCTTGTCTTTGCCAATCCCAGCGGCAATGTGAACAACAAGCGGAACAACCAACCCGCACCGTTCAAGGCGCTGGATACCCCGCCAGTCAGCATTCAGGCCGGCGACGACCCGCGTCAGGCTCTGGCCGACTGGTTGACCGCCGACACCAACCCGTTTTTCTCCAAAGCCATCGCCAATCGAATGTGGGCACACTTCTTCAACCGGGGCCTGGTTGATCCCCTCGATGACATGCGCCTGACCAACCCGCCCAGCAACCCTGCCCTTTTGGACGCTTTGGCAAAGGATTTTGTCGCCAACAAATACTCCCTGAAACACCTGGTTAAAACGCTGGTGAAGAGCCGAACCTACCAACTCTCCGCCGAGCCGAATGAATTCAACCAGAATGACAAGCAGAATCACGCCCGGTACTATCCGCGACGCCAGCCTGCAGAGGTGCTGTATGACGCCATCTGCCAAGTGACTGGCGCGCCCACCGCCTTTGGCGGGCTGCCAACCGACCAAAAATCCCCTAGGCGCGCCACCATGCTGCCGGACGAATCGTTCAGCACCTACTTCCTCGACGTGTTCGGCAAACCCCAACGGATCAGCGCCTGCGAGTGTGAGCGTGGCGGTGATGCCAATCTGGCCCAGGCCCTGCACCTCCTCAACTCCGACGAGATCCAGAACATGCTGACTCGCTCGGGCGGCCGGGCAGACCTTTTGTCGAAGGAAAAGCGCCCGGACGGTGATTTGCTGGATGATCTGTTCTTGGCAACCGTGGGCCGTCTTCCCACCGCCGAACAGAAAAAAACAGCCGTGGAGCACCTCGCCAAACACAAAGACAACCGAAAGGTAGCCTTGGAGAACATTCTCTGGGCATTGCTGAACACTCGGGAATTTCTGTTCGTCCAGTAACTTTTTTGAACAATCTATTGAGGCCCGGGGTAAAGGCCCCGGGCTTTTGTATTAACCCCTCGGGCCGCTAGGATGGCGTGAATAAAGGCGGGCCTTTTCCAACTCACTTCAACAATTCTGGATAGCCTCCCATGCGATCCGTTGCATATTGCCTTTTCATCTGGATTTGCGCTGCGATGGCGCAGGGGGGCGAGCCGTTTCAACCCTCCGCTGACCAACCGAAACCCGCCTCGGGGCAACCGTACCGCCCAAAGGTGGCACCGGCCTCCGCCGAGGGTGTGAACGCCATCAAACGGGTGAAATTGGCCGACGGCTTTGCCATGCGCCAATGGGCAGCCGAACCCCTATTGGCCAACCCCGTCGCCTTCACCTTCGACAACAGAGGACGTTGCTTCGTGGCGGAAACTTTCCGCCTGCATGCCGGTGTGACCGATATCCGCAACCATATGGACTGGCTGGATGCCGACTTGGCCTGCCGGACGGTCGAGGATCGCGACCGGATGTACAAGGACAAGCTGAAGGACAAGGCGGAGGAATACGGGATCCACCACGATCGCGTGAAGTTGGTGGTCGATTCGGATGGTGACGGCACCGCTGACAAAGCGGAAGTGTTCGCGGATGGTTTCAAAAACCGCGTGGATGGCATCGGCTCAGGCGTTCTGGCACGCAAGGGCAAGGTCTTTTACACCTGCATCCCGGATCTGTGGCAACTCGATGACGCAGGGGCCCTGGCTCCGGCTTCCGGAAGGCGCAAACTCTCGAGCGGCTACGGCGTGCATGTCGGGTTCCTGGGCCACGACCTGCACGGCTTGACGCTGGGAATGGACGGGCGAATTTATTTCAGCATCGGCGATCGTGGCCTGTCCGTGGACCTTCCGGGCGGCAGGAAAATCCACCTGCCCGACACGGGCGCAGTGCTTCGCTGCGAACCGGATGGTACCAACCTGGAAGTATTTGCTTTTGGCCTGCGCAATCCCCAGGAACTCGCCTTTGACGACAGCGGAGAACTGTTCACAGGCGACAACAACTCCGACGGCGGCGATCAGGCGCGCTGGGTGCACCTGGTGGAGGGATCGGATTCAGGCTGGCGGATCGGCTGGCAGTTTCTGGAAAAACCCATGGCACGTGGGGCCTGGAATCTGGAAAGCATGTGGAAACCCCGCAATGGCGACCAACCCGCTTATATTCTGCCGCCTCTGGCCAATGTGGGTGCAGGCCCCTCCGGCCTCGCAGCTTACCCGGGCACCGGTCTCGACCCGCGCTACCAGGGTGTTTTCCTTTTGTGTGATTTCCGAGGGGGACCGGGAGGTAGCGGCATTCATGCTATCTGGAACCGTCAGGAAGGAGCCGGTTACCGGTTCGACAAACGGGAACAATTTCTGAATTCCCTGCTGGTGACCGATGTCGATTTCGCCCCGTGGGGAGAAGTAGTGGTGAGCGACTGGATCGACGGGTGGGGCTTACCCACCAAAGGACGGATATACGCGCTGAAAGACAAAAAAGCATTCAATGACCCGATTGTAAGGGAAACAAGTGATTTGCTGGGGGGCGGATTGGAAAAGGCTGACACGGCCACCTTGGTCAAGCTGCTGGACCACGCTGACAGGCGTGTGAGGACCGAAGCCCACTTGGCCCTGTCCGATAAGGGAGCAGTGACGGAACTCGCCCAAGCCGCAGAATCTGGGTCTCAACGGTCCAGGGTACATGCCGTTTGGGCACTGGGTCGAACCTTGAGGCTGATGTGTACCCGATCGAGATTGAACGAAGGTACACCCGCAGCCCTTGCCCTGAATCGCCTGGAGGCCTTGGCAAAAACAAGTGACCCGGAGGTGCGGATGCAGGTGGCGCGCGTGTTGGGGGAGATTCCCCTGACCGATGGTACCCTCTTGCAGTTGCTGGATGACATCTCCCCCCGTGTGATCAGCAAGGCGGCTTTGTCCTTGGCTCGTCGAAATAACACCGCTTGCGCTGCCAAGGTGATGGCCCTGTTGGAAAAGAACAACAATTCCGATTTGGTGATTCGCCATTCCCTGTCCATGGCCCTGCACGGTGCTGGCGACCCCGCCTGGGCCACCGCGACAGAGCACGGCTCAGCAGCGGTTCGATTGGGGGCGGTATTGGCGTTGCGGCGTGCCGGTGACAAGGCACCCACCGGTCTGCTGACCAAGCTACTGGCCGACAGGGACGCACTGGTGGCAACGGAAGCGGCGCGGGCGGTTTATGAAACCGCATCCGAAAATAATTTGGAGGCCCTTGCGGCCCAATTGTCCCGGCCAGGGACAAATGATCCAGCCATCCGCCGGGCGCTTGCCGCGCAAAGGCGACTGGGTACCAACGCGGCAGCCAAGGCGGTCGCCACCCACGCTGCGAAAG
>CAWUOE010000299.1:0-4824 GCA_963923355.1 uncultured Gemmataceae bacterium
TATTAAAACCTTTTATATTATTATTAGACTGATCAATCGGCTTGGCATCCACGTTGAGAAATGTCCAATCGATTTCTGACTTCCTTTTCCTAAGTTGATGGCATGAGTGAATCCAAAAAGAAAAGCGGGCAGGCGGGGGCTGGTCAGGGTCTGGATTACCGGGCTGCCGGGCTGGATCTGGATCTTTACAACCAGACGCTGGACGGCATGGCCCATTGGGTGCGCCGGACCCACACCCCGCGGGTTTTGGATGGTTTTGGCGGGTTTGCCAGCCTGGTCAGCCTGGATTTCAACAGCCGCCTGTTTGCCCGGAATTACAAGCACCCCATTCTTGTCTCCGGATCTGATGGCGTGGGGACCAAGCTGAAGGTGGCGGCGATGATGAACCGCCACCACACCGTGGGTATCGATCTGGTGGCAATGTCGGTCAATGACTGCCTGTGCGCCGGGGCTGAACCGTTGTTCTTTCTGGATTACATCGCCATTCCCCGGGACAACCCGCCTTTGGTGGAAGCCCTGGTACGGGGGGTGAGCGACGGGTGCATCGAGGCCGGGTGCGCGCTGGTGGGTGGTGAAACCGCCATTTTGCCGGAAGTGTACAGAGAAGGTGACTACGACCTGGCAGGTTTCTGCGTGGCCGTGGCCGAGCGGGACCGGATGGTGACCGGCAAACGGGTGCGCCCGGGGGACCTGCTGATCGGCCTTGGCAGCACGGGCCTTCACAGCAACGGTTATTCGCTGGCGCGGAAGATCGTCTTTGAACGGGCTGGCCTGACGGTGGACAGCGTGGTTCCGGAACTGGGGCGCACCGCGGGTGAGGCCCTTTTGGAACCCACCCGCATCTACGCCAAGGTGGTCACGGAACTGTTGAACCATTACCCCATCAAGCGGAAGGTGGTTCGAGGGATCGCGCACATCACGGGTGAGGGGTTGGAGGGGAATGTGCCCCGCATCCTGCCTCCCGGCACCCGGGCCCGGATCTGGAAAAATTCCTGGCAGATACCCGCCATTTTCCCGTGGCTGCAAAACCTGGGCGGGGTGTCGGAAGAAGAGATGTTCCGCGTCTTCAACATGGGACTGGGGATGGTTTTGGTGGTGAGCCGCTTTTTCGCGGAAAGCATCGTGAAACAGGTCGAACGGATGGGAGTTCCGGCCTTTTTGGTGGGCGAGGTGGTCGCGGGGGAACCCGGACTGGAATTCGCCGAGCGACCGGTCTGCCCCATCTGACGCCCCAGCCGTGCCAGCCGTCTGATCCAACGGGAGTTGAGGCCATGCCCACACTGCAGACCGCCACCGAGGCCAACGATCCGAAGGCGGGCATGGCGGAGTTCACCCTGCGCGCCGTGCTGCTGGGCGCGGTGCTGGGGATCATCTTCGGCGCCAGTTCGCTGTACCTGGTGCTGAAAGTCGGCCTGACCGTTTCAGCCAGTATTCCGGTGGCGGTGCTCGCGATCACCCTGTTCCGGATTCTGGGTTCGTCGGGATTGGTGAAACGGACCACCATCCTGGAAAACAACATCCTGCAGACGACCGGCAGCGCCGGTGAATCGATCGCCTTCGGCGTGGGCGTGACGATGCCAGCCCTGATGCTGATCGGGTTCGACATGGACCTGCCCCGGGTGATGATGGTCTCGGTGATGGGCGGGCTTTTGGGCATCCTGATGATGATCCCGCTGCGGCGGTTGTTCATCGTGCGGATGCACGGCGCGCCCGGACAGCCGAACACCCTTCTTTACCCCGAGGGAACCGCGTGCGCCAAGGTGCTGGAGAGCGCCGAGCGTGGCGGCGCCCAGGGCGGTGCGGTGATGGCCGGATTTCTGGTCGCATTCGGCCACAAGGTGATCAGCGAGGGGTCGGGACTTTTGAAGGCGGGTCTTGAGGCCCCGCTGGGCTTTTTCTCGCGCGTGGCGCGTGTCTCCAGCGACATGGGTGTGGAATTGCTGGGAGTGGGTTACATCATCGGCCTGCGCGTGGGCGCGCTGATGCTGGCCGGTTCGATTTTGGGTGCCCTGGTGCTGCTGCCCAGCATGGCCTTCTTCGGGGACGGGCGCGAGGGGGTGCTTGCCCCTGCCTCGGCCCCCATCGGCCAGATGACCGCCGACAAGATGCAGGGCACCTACCTGCGCTTCATCGGGGCCGGGTGCGTGGCGGCGGCCGGGATCTTCAGCCTGATCAAGACATTGCCGACCATTTTTGGGGCCATCTTCTCCACGCTGGGCGGTGTGGGGGCGAAGAAGGCCGGGGCCCTGGCGGAGGGATCCGCCTCCACCGAGATCCCGCGCACCGAACGGGATTTGCCACCCATCGTGGTGGCCGGCGGGGTTCTGGTGCTGGCGGGGCTGCTGGCCTGGTTTTTGGTGCCACAAGTGGGCCTATGGGGCGGGATTTCCGGCGCGGCCCTGGTGCTTTTTTTCGGTTTCCTTTTCGTGATGGTATCGAGCCGGTTGACGGGGGAGATCGGTTCCTCGAGCAACCCGATCTCGGGCATGACCATCGCCACACTGCTTCTGACCTGCCTGATCTTCCTGTCGCTTGGCATGACGGGATCGCGTGACGCGCTTTTGGCGTTGTCCATCGGCGGGGTGGTGTGCATCGCGGCCAGCAACGGTGGGACCACCTCGCAGGACCTGAAAACCGGTTACCTGGTGGGCGGCACCCCCTACCTGCAGCAGTACGCCATCCTGGTGGGCGCGCTGACCAGCGCCCTGGTGATCGGCGGAACGCTGCTGCTGTTCAACCAGGCGGGCGAGGTGCTGAGCACCCGGGACCTGCCCACGGTGTCGGTGAAACAGTTCGAGGCGGAATACTCGGCGGGCAACAAGCGCACCGTGAACGGCACGAGTTATTTCGAGTGGCGGCCGAACAAGGCGCAGCGGAAAGAGATACCCGGCTTGGGGGATGGCAAATATCTGGTGGATGGCAACGGATTCATCGGCTACCTGGTGGACCCGACCATCACCGGGCGGTACGACAAGCGCGACGAGTTCACCCCCAACGAGGGGGCCGCACCGGTCCCCGGCCTGGCCCCGATGCTTGGCGGGGTGCAGTCCACCGCCCAAGCCGGCGGGAAAACCCTGAAGCTTGTGACGAGCCCGGGCAAGGAAGACCTTGAAAAGCTGCGTGAAGAGTCGAAAAAAGTCCCCAGCCTGGCCGGGGCCCTGAAGGTGGCGGAGACGCTGATGGCGGCGGGCGTGGCGCCGGGCGAATACCTCGCGGACGAGCGGGGCGCGCTGGTGTACCGGAACAATCCCATCCCGGTGAAGTTCAAATTCGGGGCGCCGAAAACCCAGGTGATGGGACTGATCATCCAGGGTGTGCTGGGAGGCGACATCAACTGGACGCTGGTGCTCATCGGGGCCATGATCAGCCTGACATTGGAAATGTGCGGGGTATCCTCGCTGGCGTTTGCCGTGGGCGTCTATGTGCCGATGAGCGCCACCATGCCCATCTTCATTGGCGGTTTGGCCCGCTGGGCGGCCGACCGGGCGCACCAGGTGAAACTGCCGGAAGGCGCCTCGGAGGCCGAAAGGCAGGCTGCCGAGGTGGAGAAAATCGCCAAAACCGAGAGCTCCCCTGGGGTGCTGTGGGCCTCGGGCCTGATCGCCGGCGGGAGCCTGGGCGGCGTGCTGCTGGCCTTTTTGGAATTCACGCCCGGCTTGAAGAAGCTGCTGGAGCAGCAGCACCTGGTGGATAGCTGGGGGATTGGCAAGTGGCACGACCTGATCACGCTGGGCATTTTCCTGGCGCTGGCGCTGAGCCTGGTGGTTTTGGGACGCAGGACCGAGAAGCCGCGTATTGATTCGGGAACGGGTTGAGCGCGTTTGCATTGAACTTTTTCGCATTTGTCTAGTAACGCTGGATCATTGGCACAGGGAGCTTGGAGATGTTTGGAAAAACCATGCGGAGGATAGTCGCATCCATGGGCGCGCTGGTAGCGGGAAGCCCCGCCCTGTTGGGCGACGAGGGCATGTGGCTGTACACCAATCCGCCGCTTGCCCGACTGAAGGAGCGCTACGGATTCGAACCCAGCAAAGAATGGTTGGAGCACCTGCAGAAGGGCTCGGTCCGCTTCAATTCCGGGGGATCGGGGTCGTTCGTCTCCAAGGACGGGCTGGTGATGACCAACCACCACGTGGCCGCGGACGCCCTGCAGAAGATGGGGACCCCCGAGCACAATTACTACCGCGACGGCTTTTACGCCAAGACCCGCGGGGAGGAGCGCAAGTGCGAGGCGATGGAGCTGAACGTCCTTGAATCGATCGAGGACGTGACCGCCCGGGTGGAGGGGGCCGTGAAGGCCGACATGAAACCCGAGCTGGCAGCCAAGGCGCGACGGGCAGAGTTGAACGCGATCGAGGACGAGGAAACCAAGAAGACCGGTCTGCGCTGCAACATTGTCACGCTGTATCAGGGCGGCGCCTACCACCTGTACCGGTTCAAGCGGTACACGGATGTGCGGCTGGTCTGGGCGCCGGAGCAGCAGATCGCCTTTTTCGGCGGGGATCCGGACAACTTTGAGTTCCCGCGCTTCTGCCTGGATGCGGCGTTTTTCCGCGTGTACGAGAATGACAAGCCGGCGCAAATCAAGCATTTCCTGAAATGGAGCGCCAACGGTTGCGCGGACGGCGAGCTGACCTTTGTCTCCGGCCACCCCGGGCGGACCAACCGGCTGGCCACCGTGGCGGAACTGGAGTACACGCGAGACATCGGTTACCCCTACCTGATGCAACGGCTTTACCGGCTGGAAGTGCTGCTGACCGCCTTCAGCGCCCGCAGCGAGGAAAATGCCCGGCAGGCCAAGGAGCTTTTGTTCAGCGTGCAGAA
>CAWUOE010000300.1:0-4806 GCA_963923355.1 uncultured Gemmataceae bacterium
CTTGCGAGCGATCGGATCAGTAATCAAAAAGCCGGATAGGGAACGACATGAGCGAACAATATATCTGCACCATCGAGAGTCTCAACAAGGTTGTCAACCGCAAGGAAATTCTCAAGGATATTTGGCTCTCCTTCTATCCTGGGGCCAAAATCGGCGTGATAGGCGGTAACGGGGCTGGGAAAAGTACACTCATTCGCATCATGGCACAGGTGGACAAGGATTTCGTCGGCACCTGCCGTCCCGCCCCCAATATCCGCATCGGGTATGTCCCGCAGGAACCCCGGCTCGACGAATCCACTGATGTGAAGGGAAACCTCGAGTCTGCCGTTGCTCCTATCCGTGCCCTGCTCAACCGTGAGCAGGAAATCGGCGAGAAAATGGCGGAGGCCTCGCCCGAGGAGATGGACAAGTTGATGGAGGAACTGAACACCGTTCAGGACAAGATCAACGCGTGTGATGCTTACAACCTCGACCGGAAGTTGGAAATCGCCATGGATGCGATGCGACTTCCCCCGGCCGATGCGAAACCGACCCAGTTGTCAGGTGGCGAGCGTCGCCGGGTCGCCCTGTGCAAGGTGCTGCTCGAGCAGCCGGACATGCTGCTGCTGGACGAGCCCACCAACCATCTGGATGCCGAAAGTGTCAGTTGGCTGGAAATGCATTTGAAGGATTTCCCCGGTACCGTTGTTTCTGTCACCCACGATCGATACTTCCTCGACAATGTCGCTGACTGGATCCTTGAAATGGAACGGGGTGTGGGCCACCCGTTCAAGGGTAACTACACTGCATGGCTGGAGCAAAAACAAGAAAGGTTGCGGCGTGAGGAAAAGGCGGAAAGTGCCAGGCAGAAACAGCTCAAGCGGGAATTGGAGTGGGCGCGCACGTCCCCCAAGGGACGCTTGGCAAAGAACAAGGCCCGCCTTGCGGCGTACGAGCAGCTAGCCGCCCAGGAGTACGAGGAGCGGGAAGATGATTTGATCCTGCAAATTCCTCCCGGTCCCCACCTGGGTGACCTGGTGGTTCGGGCCGAGGGGGTACGAAAGGCGTTTGGCGATCATGTTCTGTTCGAGGACCTGAACTTCAACCTGCCCAAGGGCGGTATTGTGGGCATTATCGGCCCCAACGGGGCAGGTAAAACCACCCTATTCCGAATGATGGTGGGTGAGGAAAAGCCCGATGCCGGCAGCCTGCGCGTTGGCGACTCGGTCATGCTGAGTTATGTCGACCAGAACAGGGATAGCCTGTCTCCGGAAAAGACCGTGTTTGAAGAGATCACCGGAGGCACGGATACCCTGCTGCTGGGCAAGCGCAAGGTTCCATCCAGAGGATACGTTTCCCGGTTCAATTTCAAGGGTACAGACCAGCAACGGAAGGTGGGGGAGTTGTCAGGCGGTGAGCGTAACCGCGTGCACCTGGCCAAGTTACTTCGCCGTGGTGGCAATTTGCTGTTGTTGGACGAGCCCACCAACGACCTCGATGTCGATACTCTCCGGGCTTTGGAGGAGGCTCTCACCAATTTTGGCGGATGCGCGGTGGTCATCACCCACGACCGCTGGTTCTTGGATCGCATCGCCACCCACATCCTTGCCTTTGAAGGGGACGGAAAAGTGGTCTGGCATGATGGCAACTTCCAAAGCTATGAGGAATTGCGCCGTCAGCGCCAGGGAGACTCGGGCGAACAGCAGAAGTTCAAGCACAGGAAGCTCACCTGATCCCCCAACCCGGTCTCCGGGAAAGGACCGCATGCTCGAGTTGGTAGGGGCCGTCAAGCATTACCGCCAGGGAAACCGCGTGATTGAGGCGGTTCGCGGCGTCGACATGCGTGTCGAATCGGGTGAGTTTGTTGGAATCATGGGACCAAGCGGTTCCGGTAAATCCACGCTGATGCACCTCATGGGGGGGTTGGATACTCCAACCGCAGGTTCGGCCCTTTTTGAGGGGCGGGACTTGGCTGCAATGTCCGATGCGGAACGTACTATTCTCCGTCGAACCCGTTTGGGAGTAATCTTCCAGTTCTTCAACCTTCTGCCAACGCTGACTGCCGAGGAAAATGTTGCCTTGCCGCTGCTGTTGCGCGGGGAGCGCCGGGCTCTGTCCCTCAAGGCCGCTGCCGCGGTCTTGGAGAGGGTCAATTTGGGCAAAAGGGGCAGGCATTTGCCAGAGGAAATGTCGGGTGGGGAGATGCAGCGTGTCGCGATTGCCAGGGCCCTGGTACTGAAGCCAGCCGCCGTTCTATGCGACGAACCCACCGGCAATTTGGACTCGGAAAATACGGCACAGATCCTCGAATTGCTGGGTGAACTCCCCAAGTGTGAACGCTGCGCGGTGGTCATGGTTACCCACGATGCCACGGCGGGTGCGCGAACCGACCGCCTGGTGCGGATACGGGACGGGAGAATCTCCGCGGAGGAGCGTCCCGGCCCCCATACGGTCGGGGCCTGACCATGCTGCCAGTTGCCCGCCTGTTAATCCCGGCCCAATTCTTCAAGCAGCCTGGCCGGACTTTCCTCATCATCCTGTCCATTGCCTTGGGGGTTGCCACCCTTGTGGCAACCCAGTCGTTGAAACGCGGAATTACGCAGGGCAAGAAGGATCCTTTCGCCAGAGGTGATTTGCTGGTCCTCAACGGGCGGGCGGGGGTGCCGATTGCCTTGGCGGATGAACTTGCCAAGGCCAGGGTGCCCGGCGTTGTTGGTGTCCAGGCTTTGGTTATCGGCAGGGCTTTGGTGGAGTCGGAAGGAATTCCAACCCGGCCGGTTTTCGTGGTCGGCTGGGCCCAAGGCAATGCGGGTGCCCAGGTAATCCCGGACCTCCCCAGCCTGCGTAAACAGGTTGAGGAACAAGGGCTCTCCCTGGAGTTGGCTTCCACCTTGAACCCCTTGTTGCTGCTTTCCAAAACTCCTGTCGTTGCCGGCCAAGACCTGGGCCTTCTCGGCAAACCGTTTACCATGCGTGCCGGTGCGGGCAAACTCGAATGCCTGGCGGCAGGGGCGATCAGGCCAAACGCACAAGGGGGGGAAAGCAGGCTTGCTCCGATCCTCGGGCAAGTGGTCGCCATGGGCGCGGTTCAGGCAGGCAGCCTGATCTATCCCGAAAGGCCCGAAACGGTCTCACGCCTGGACCTGGTGCTTGAACCCGGAGCCGATCGGGTGAAAGTTCAGGCTGCTATCGCTCAAATGCTAGGGGATCGGGCCGAGGTGCACACGGTCGAACAGGAGGAGAGTCTGGTCGGCGATGTTACGAGCGGCCTCGAACTGGGTTTCCAGGTGGGCGGGCTTGGTTCGCTGATTGTCGGTTTGTTCCTGGTTTATAACGTGATGTCTGTCGGGGTTGAGGAACGCCGCCGCTTCATCGGGATCCTTAGGTGTGCTGGGGGGACACGCGGTCAGATTGCCGGCCTGTTTCTCCAGGAGGCGGCTTGCCTCGGTTTGGCGGGAAGTCTGCTTGGAATTCCACTGGGTTTGGGCATCGCTCGTCTGGTGGTTGGACCGATGGGCAACGCCCTGGAGGAGGTGCTCGGTCGCCCCACGGGGGAGGCTGCCATCTCCTTGGGTTGGTCCAACGCACTATTGGCAGTGGCAGCAGGATTGTTAACCGCATTGGTGGCGGCTCTGGTACCCGCTTTTCGCGCTTCCATGGAAGCACCTGCCGGCGTCGTCCGGCAATCTGGGGCCGGTGGTTCCCGCTATTGGTTGCGATCATCCCTGCCCATTTTGGTTCTGGTTTCCGCTTTGGCCTTCACCGCATGGTGCATGGTCGAATTCAGGCACCATTTGCCCAATCGTCTGGGGGCCTTTGGTGGGCTGGCTGTCCTGTTGGTGGCCTGCCTGTTGGCGGCTCCCCTCGTGGCCAGCCTGGTGGGCCGCGCCAGCCAATCCCTCACCGAGTTCATACCAGGGGTTGGGTTGCGATTGGCTGCGGACAACCTGGTCCGTTCCGGACAAAGGACCGGTCTGGTGATTGCGGCACTGGGAGCGACGGGTGCCTTGGTCGTTCAAACAGCCGGTTTTTTGTACACAACAGAGACCTCGGTGTTTTCCTGGGTTCGTGACAAGGTTGGTGCTGATCTGCTGGTGACTTGCGGCAGCGGTTTCACCAGCTATGTCTCCTCGGTCACCATGCCGGAGACCATGCCTGATCGGGTGGCCGAAAAATGCGGCTCCGACCTCCGTGCCTGGATGGCTGTCCGTCTCGGAAGGGTCGATCTCGACGGGGTGATCACCTACATGTTGGGCGTCAACATGGACGGTGTGGCCAACCCCGCGGATGTGCCTTTGGAAATTGTTCACAAAGCCAGCCAAAACAGTGTGGCTTTCCGCGATGGCGGGGTCTTTGTCTCCGAAAATTTCTTGGGCAGGCACGGCAAAAAAGTGGGTGACGAGTTGCGCATACCCACCGCCCGGGGTGAGGCGACCCTGCGAATATTGGGCTCTGTGGTGGATTACACCTGGAAGGATGGCACACTGCTGGTTCACCGTGACTGGCACCTGCGCCATTTCGGTGATCGCGGCTACGACATCATTGATGTCTGGTTGAAAAAAGATGCTGATGTATTGGCGGTCCGCCAACGTTTGGAAAATTCCCTGGGTAAAACCGATGCGCTGTTTATCATCGACAGCCCCACCATGCTGGATGAAATCCGTTCCCAGTTGACCAAGGTGAACCAGCTTGCTTACGCCCAGCAATCAATTCTGGGAGTGGTCGCCCTGCTGGGGGTGGTCAGTGCCCTGTTCATTTCAGTTCTTCAACGTAAGCGGCAATTGGGGCTGATTAGGGCCGTGGGTGCAACAAGGTCCCAGGTTCTTT
>CAWUOE010000301.1:0-4796 GCA_963923355.1 uncultured Gemmataceae bacterium
CGGGGTACCAGTTTCGGGTACAATAATCTTGTCAGTGACATGCGTTCCATTCCGTTGATGGGTGCTTTGGATTGTCCCGTGATTTTTGACGCCACTCACAGCGTCCAAATGCCGGGTGGGGCAGGTGACCGCACCGGCGGTGACCGTCGCATGGTCCCTGTTTTGGCCAGGGCTGCGGTGGCTGCCGGCTGTGCCGGACTGTTTGTTGAAACCCACCCCCGTCCGGATGAAAGCCCGTCGGATGGTCCCAACATGGTTCCCCTGGAACGGCTTGAGGAACTGATGCGCTGCTGCTGCAAGTTCCGGGAAACATACCTTTCCGATCCCGGACCGGATTTGGCCTGAATCAGAGGCGGGAGCAATTGCCTTGTCTGATCCATCTGTTGAAAACAAACCCGCGCTACCCCAAACCGCCTGGAACGAGGAGGCAGATTCCACAGGGCTGCCCGGTTGGGTATGGCTGGTGATTGGCACCGTTCTGGTCGCGGTGGCCGGATTGGCTTTCCTCGCCCTTCAGCCCCCGGCCGGAAAGGCTGACCGTGAAGTCAAAAAGGAATCGGTCGAGGAAAAACCCGACCCGGCGCGCGATGCGCGTTTGGCATTGGCACAGTCGCGCGATGTCGATTCCTGCAAGAAGGCGATTCTTCTGGTCAATCAGGTCGAATCGGCAGGAAGCCCCGGACAAAAGGTTCAAATTCCTGGTCTTTCCCAGTCGGATGCGGATTACTTGCTGAGCGGTTCCTTCCCCCCTGCGGATGCTTGGTATTGGTCGGAACAAGCCTTCCTGAAAGCGGTGGTGCAAGGCAATGAATTGGCTCCGGCCCCGGGTCGGCAGTTGTCATTGGCCCATTTGGTTGATCTCTGGGATTGGTCCATGCGTTCCGTTCGACTTTCGGACCTGGCCATGGAAGATCCGGAAAATCGTGGAATATCCCCGCTTTACCAGGTGATTCGGCGGGGAACCGGCACCGCCGAGGAGCGGGGATTGGTTTTCCTCGAATTGATGAATCAGTTGGTCGGCAGTTCTGCCTCCTTTGGCCCGGCTGGCTGTTTGGTGAAAACCCAACGGTCTGCCAGTGATCCTTTCCACCTTTTGGTGGCGTTCCAACCCGAGCCCTCCGGTCCGGTATTCATGGGTGACCCGCGAACCGGAAGGTTGCTGGGCAGCCCCTGGTCCCCTTTGGCGTTGGACGATTTGTTGAGGGACGGGGCCTGGATTACGGCCTTTGGATCCAAGGGGGAAACCCTCGGGGACCTGAAATTGAGCTTGAATGGTGCAACTTTCCTCGTTCCTTTCCCGCTGGCATCGCTGGCTGAACGACAAAAGAGAGCTCAGGGCCAATTGTTTTCCGCCAATGATTCCCCCCTCCTTTATCGGGAATCTGCACCGATGGTTTCCAGGGTCCGGGATGCCCTCTCCAAGGCAAGCCTTGCCGAACCCAAGGTGGTGGTGGACCCGAACTACCTGGTGCGACTTCTGCGCTTTTTGCCGAAAACCGAAGGCGGGCGCGATTCGGGTATCAGTAAACAGGGAACTGAATTATCCATGATTCCCTGGGACACCCTGCCGGCGGAATTGGTGCCTCAGTCCGTTCAAAGTGTCGCTGGAATTGTCCTCAATTCCCAGCAGGAAGGTGGTCTGGCAGGAACGGATTTGGAAAATCTGTCCCGTTTGCTGCAGCCGGATAGTCCCGGGCGGCCGGAAAAATTGGGGGCATTGATACCCGAAGCGGTCAATGTGCGCATGACTCTGGCGGTTTTCGGGGGTGTGTTTCTGGATTGGCAAACCGCCCTGAACAAAGGACGCGACCTGTTGGTTAGGGGGGATTTCAACCGGATAGTCCCTGACCTCATCCAGGAAAAGGAAGACTTGGAGCGCAAGGTGGCCGCCACCTCTCCCAAAAGCCGGCAAGATCTGGCGGCCTGGGCTCGAGACGCCGGAAGGCAAATGTCCAAAAGTGCCGACGAACCAGGCGAAACCCCTGAGGAAAAGATGATCCGCCAAGCCTCACCACTCCTGGTTTATTTGGCCGACCGGGTTGCCCAGGTGCGCCTGCCGGAAGTTCAATTGGCATTGGCCCAGGCGCGCCATGAGCAGGCAGCCATTGCTGACAGAAAAGCTCGCGGAAACAAGCAAAACCAGCAAGCCTCGGATCGTCTCAGGCATTGGAACGCTGCAGCCTTGGCTTGGGGAGCGCTTGCCAAGGATTTGCAGGGCAAAAGGTTGGGAGCCTACGCCCGATTGTGGCAGGGTATTGCCCTTCACCATGCTGGGGATCTCGATGGAGCCCGGCAATCCTGGGCCGCTGCGGGGGAAGGAACCCTGCCGGAACAAGTCACTGCGAAATGGCTGGCTGGCCCATCCGGCTCGTAACAAGCCGGGAGTCAGGCCCTTTGTGCTGCGCGATTCAATCGCTTCCGTGCTTTCGTCAACAACGGCCCCACACTATTGACTGGAATCCGCAGTTGGCTTGCCACCTCGGAATAGCTGTAACCTTCCAGGTGGTGCAACCGCACCGCTTCCCGTTCCGTGAGCGGGAGTTGCATCAGCAAGCTACCTAACCTTTCACCCCATTCCACACTTGCTTCGCCTTGGTCCTCCCCGGAAACGACACCGCCGGTTTGGCGGTCTGCGTCCGGAATTGGAACCGGAACGCTTTTGCGCTCCAACCAAAAACGGGAGGCCCGCCTGCGCGCAAGAACCAGTAAAAAAGTGGCCAGAGAGCTTTCACCCTGGAAAAGTTTCAAGCAACGGAAGTTGCCGGAAAGGATCTCCAGAAGAATTTCCGCCAGACAGTCTTCCACATCCTCGGGCTGGCATGCTTTACCAGCCAGGTGGGCAGTCTTGCGCGCAGTGTGATGAAAGAGGGGAAGAAACCTTTCCAAAAACGTATCCCAAGCACCGGGTTGCCTTTCCAGGCACCGTTGGACAAGCTGACGGTCCTCCAATGAAGCAAGCATGAAACTTTCCGAATGTTGACGTTCGCCCCGGCGGGCTATTTTTCTTAATCTTTATTCCCATTCTACGCCGGGTGAGGGCAAGGGGGTTTGGTGGTCAATCTGGGCTTTTCCCAAAATTGGCAATAAGATGAAACCCATCAAGCGCTTACGGTGATTTGTTTATTCAGGAGCCCAGTCCAATGGCCGGTATTCAGTCGCATGATCCCTGGTTTCAAACCCTGTTCGCGGACAGGATCGGCGGGGCCCAGTACGGCAAGTCTGACAAGATTTACAAATTTGAAAAAATCAAAAGGGCCAAGCGGGCAGCCTTGGCTGCCCATCCTGATCGTCAACTGTTGGATTTCGGCATCGGCGAAAACGATGACATGGCACCCCCCGTGGTGCGCGAGGCAATGAAGCGTGAGGTGGACCGGGTTGAAAACCGCGGCTACGCCGATAACGGCATACAAGATTTCAAGGAGGCTGCTGCCCGATTCATGCGTCGCATGTTCGGGGTAAACCTCGACCCGGCGACGGAGATCAACCACGCCATCGGTAGCAAGCCCGCCTACGCGATGCTTCCGGCAGTTTTCATCAATCCGGGTGATGTGACACTGATGACGGTGCCGGGATATCCGGTCGCTGGCACCCACACGGCTTACTACGGTGGAGAAGTCCACCGCCTGCCCTTGCTTCCCCAAAACAACTTTTTCCCGGATCTCGACGGAATTTCTCCAGAAATTCTCAAACGTGCCAAGTTGTTGGTGATCAACTACCCCAACAGCCCCACGGGCAAGGTTGCCACTCTGGACTTCTACAAAAAGGTCGTGGAATTTGCGCGCAAAAACCAGATTGTGGTCGTCCAGGATGCCGCCCATATCTGCCTCACCTACAAGGGCGAACCACTATCCTTCCTGCAGGTGGATGGCGCGCGGGAAGTCGGGGTCGAGGTCCACTCCCTTTCCAAGGGATTCAACATGATCGGTTGGCGGATCGGATTTGTGGCCGGTCACCCAAAGATTGTGCAGGCATTTGCGGATGTGAAGGACAACTCCGATTCCGGTCAATTCATGGCCATCCAGCGTGCGGCGGCAGTCGCCCTCGATACCCCTGAAATTCCGACCCAGGTTCGGTCAAAATACGAGCGAAGGTTGAAAAAGCTGGTGGAAACCTTGCGGGCCGTAGGCTTCGACGCCACCATGCCGGAGGGCACCTATTTCCTCTACACCAAGGCACCCAAAGGCTGTGCCGGCGTGGAATTCCCCACCGCGGAGGATGCCTCCCAGTTCCTGATCACCCAGCAGTCCGTTTGCACTGTGCCATGGGATGATGCGGGGGCACACCTTCGGTTTTCAGTGACCTACACCGCGGCAACCGAGCAGGATGAGGACAATCTGATGCGCGAAACGCGCCAGCGACTGGGTGCCCTGGGCTTGCGTTTCTAAAGCGCAAAGAAGTCCTAATTCAGTTCGTTGCAGCCGTTTCCCGCAAATTCAGGAGCGGCTGCAAATGCTTTCGCAGGGATTCAACGGGGTGAAGCAAGTAGGCGTACTCGCGATTATTCACCAGTTGTTCCTCCTGCGAGAAATGACGCAGGCGGCCAACTTCAGTCAAACTTTCTTCCAATCGTCCTTGGGTAAATCCACGCAAGGCTTCCAACAATCGCCTGATCCGGTGGAACCGATTTTTGGCAGCGATTCCAGGTTTCGGTGAGTCATCGCGCAAGGCGCGCAATTCATCCAATAAAAGCCTGTGGCGTTTTTCTTCATGGCTTTCCAGTAATCGGTCCGGATTCCAATACTGGTGTCGCTGGAACTGCTCGGCTTCCCTCATTTTCCCGGTCCCGGATCGGGCGG
>CAWUOE010000302.1:0-4783 GCA_963923355.1 uncultured Gemmataceae bacterium
AAGCGGAGAGGGAGGGATTTGAACCCTCGATACCGTTGCCGGTATATCGGTTTTCGAGACCGACGCATTCAGCCGCTCTGCCACCTCTCCGGCTGAACAGCATGATCGAAGTATACCCCATAAACGCCTGACCGGAAGGGGTTTGGAGGCTGGGAAGGCTAACCGCTAGGGTGACTGAACCGCACGGTGAACGGCGTCGTACAGGTCGGCTCGCAAACGCATGCTGAGCCGGGCCGCCTCGATGGCTTCTCTGGCCTTGCTCTCAGAACCTTCGGTCACCAAATCCAGTAACCGGGTCGCCGCGGGACCGTGCTCGTCACCATCCAGTTCGATATGCCGTCGCAGATAATAGGCAAATCGGCCGTAGCGATCGGGCATCGCCTCACCCAGCTCCAACAGGAGCCGGTCGAACATGTCGGGAATCACCCCCTCACGAGCCAGGGTGAATGCTCCGGCCACCGCGGCCAGACTGCCCGCTTCCGCCAAGCGCACATGGTATGAGACAAAAGCACAAGCAGCCTTTGGAATCTGGTCAGCTCCGTCCCTCAATGCTGTTTCCCAGGAAATTCCCCTGGCAATCTGGCCGACAAATTTTTCGATGGCTGAGGTGTCAGCACCCGCCTCCCGCATGGCTTCCAAATACAGTTCAAAGTGGCTGGCATGGCCACCCCTGCCATCGGCGTCGGTTTCCTCCCCCAGCACAATCTCATTGATCAGCCTGGCCGCGAAAGGAAATGGCGCCGGCACCCAGGGAACGCCCACGCACGTCAGCCTGGCTTGCAGCGACTTCAGCAGACTCATGAAGTCCCAAACCGCCCAGACATGGTGCTTCAAGAACAGGTTGACTTCTTCCGGGCCACGGAGGGACTCATAAACGGGGTGGGCCAGCAATCCAGCCCGCTCCATGTCAATCGCTTGAACCCAACGGGTGGGCGAAGGGGCAATATTCACAGCCGCGCCTCGGGAAAAGTGGATTACTTTGCTTTATTGATAGCGCGGTCAGGGGGAAATGCATCGAATCAAGCAAAAAGCCTCCTCCCCGCGGGGGGAGGAGGCCCGGTTTATCCAGTTCGGGGTCAGTTCAGCTTGACCACCACAAATACCCCGTTTCCTTCCGGGGTTCGCAGTTGCAACAACACCTGCTGGCCCTTGGAAAGTCCGCCAACCACCTTGTCAAAAGATTCGGTGTCGTTGACAGGCTTGCGCTCCACATGGGTCAGCAGCATCCCCGGACGAACACCCGCCTGGGCCGCCGCCGATCTGGGATCGACCTTGCTGATCAGCACACCCTGACCATTGCCGGAGTGGCCAAACCGCTTGGCCGCTCCCGGAGTCAGTTCGGTTACGGTGAGTCCGAGGTTGGAGCCTTGGGCCGATTCGGGAACGGATTCCTCCTCGCCCGGGGCACCAGCACGCACCAGACCGAAGTTGGCGGGCTGCTCCTCCACCCGCACCTGCAGAGTGAGGTTTTTGCCGTCCCTGAGGATCGCCACCGGAACATCATTGCCGGGGGGCGAATGGGCGATGGCAGCCTGCAGGGTTTTGCCGTCCTTCACGGGGGCGCCACCCACGGAAAGGATCACATCACCGGATTGCAACCCGGCCTTGGCAGCCGGAGCCTTGGCCATGACCGAGGTCACCAGCGCACCACTGTTCTCCTTCAACCCCAGCTTGGAGGCCAGATCCGGATCCTTCACGGTCTGAATGCTGACGCCGATGTAGCCGCGCCGCACGCTGCCGTTTTTGACCAGTTGATCCTTGACCAGATTGGCCAGGTTGCTGGGGATCGCCAGACCGATGCCCTGGAACCCGCCGGACCGGCTGCGGATCGCGCTGTTCACGCCGATCACCTCACCGTCCACATTGACCAGTGGCCCGCCGGAGTTGCCCGGGTTGATGGCCGCGTCGGTCTGCAGGAAATCCTCGTACATGTTGACATCCAGGCTGCGATTCTTCGCCGAGATGATGCCATGGGTCACGGTTCCCGCCATGCCGAACGGGGCACCCACCGCCAGCACGCGGTCACCTATCTCCATCTTGTCGCTGTTGCCCAGCGACAAGAACGGATACGGTCCCTTGGCGGAGTCCAGACGCACGATGGCCAGGTCGGTCTTCGGGTCGGCCTTGATGTCCTTGGAGACAACCTTGCGGCCATCCTCCAGAACCACCAGCACCTCGCTGGCGCCCTCCACCACATGGGCGTTGGTCAAAACCACACCTTTTCCATCCACGATCACGCCCGAACCGGAGCCCATCACCACCGGTCCGCCCTCGCCCTGCGATTCATCGTCATCGGGCGCTGCGCCACCACGGCCGGGAAAGCCGGGTTGCATCTCCGGCATCATGCGCTCCAGATACCGCCGCATCTCGTCCGGCATCCGTTGATCATCAAAGAAGGGGGATGGCATGCCGCCACCGCGACGCATCATCCGGTTTGCCACCGGTTTCCCGCGGGATTCGATGCTCACCACGGCAGGCAACACCTTTTTCACCACATCCCGGTAACTGACCAGATCGCGCACCGGTTTCTCACCGGCGGAGCGTTCCGCCGGGGACGCGACCTGCGCGCGGGACACGGCCGGCAACACCGCCCCGTTTCCCACATATCCAGCCACTCCCAAAGCCAAAAGCCCCGCCCCAGCGAGGCCAACTGCGGCCTTCATGGAAAGCCTCCTTCAATCAGGTTTTAAACAGGCACCCCGCCGGGGCTGTCATTGGCCGCGGCATGCCGCGGCAGCGGGGAGACTTTCCCCGCCCCCGTTGTCCCAGGGTATCCCGATGCTCCACCTCAATACGCCCCTCCCGTCATGCCGGTTCACCTCCAGGGATCCGGATTTCTTGCCGAAAAGGGCTTGGTAAACTAAGTTCGTAAGGCAAAAAAATCAACGCCCTCCGGCTTGGCCGAGCGGGGCGGAAAGTTCCCTGAACCATGGCGAAAAAAAAACCGAAAAAAATCCAGGATACCCCCCTCCCGCAGGAGGAGGATTTGCTGGAAGGCTGCCAGTTGGCGATCGGCCACCGGTTCAGCCGTGTCGAATTGTTGCGGTCCGCGCTCACCCATGCGTCCGGAGCCGCCAACCGCCTGGCCAGCTTCGAGCGGCTGGAGTTCCTCGGCGACAGCATCTTGGGCATGGTCGCCTGCGAGGCGCTCTTCCACCGTTTTCCAGACCATCAGGAAGGGGAACTCACACGGGTGAAATCCGCGGTGGTGAGCCGGCGCACCTGCGCCCGCCTGGCCGAGGAGCTGGACTTGATGCGATTCACCATCCTGGGAAAGGGCTACAACGCCGAGCAGTCGCAGGGCTCCCCCAACCTGCTGGCCAACGTCTTTGAATCGCTGATCGGCGCCATCTACCTCGATGCCGGGATTGATGCCGCCCGGGGGTTTGTGATGCGGCTGCTGGGGCCGGAAATCGAGCGTGTGGCCGAAGGGAACGCCGCGGAAAACTACAAAAGCATATTGCAGGAGAAGGGGCAACGGGATTTCGGGATGACCCCGCAATATGACCTGATCGACCAGAAGGGCCCCGACCACAGCAAATGTTTCAAGGTCGCCGCGCGGATCGGCACCACCTCCTACCGCCCCGCGTGGGGGCGAAACAAGAAGGAGGCGGAGCAGCGGGCCGCCATGAACGCCCTGGCAGAATTCGCGGGCGAGCCCGTTCCCTTCGATCAGGACTGAGGCAGCGGGAAGTCAGCCATGGGGATGCCCCACTACCACGTCAACTGCGCCCGGTGCGGCCAGCCGGCAACCCTGAAGGTGGCCTCCCAGTGGTCGGATGGCGACACCCGGGAATTGAAGACATACGCGATCGTATGCGCGGGATGCCTGATCCCCGCCTTGGCTTCGGCAAGGGAAAGGCACCTTCAATGCCGGGTCCTTCCCGGGGAGACGGTCGGGGCTCCCGGGGTGTGGGAATTGGCCACGGGAAAGCCCAGCACATCCTTGGTGCGGCGACCGGACCTCGAGGGGCATCCCCACCCGGATGAACCGGTCAGTGGTTGAGCAGGAACTCGTTGCTGTTCAGCAGGGCCCAGAACAGGTCCTGATAAGGAGCCAATTGGTCCTTGTCCTTGACCCGCATCACCATCTTGCGCGTGATATTGGCCACCTCGGCCGGTTTGGCCGGGCGGCCCAGGGCGGCCAGATACAGGTCGTTGATCACCCTCCCGGGATTGCCCTTGTTGCGGCTGTAGGCCAAAGCCACTGAACCCTTCTCGGGACGATTGATGGCGGTGTTGATTTCGTTGCCGTTCATCATCAACAGGGCCTGAACCACCGTGCCGTTGAAGTTGACCTCGTTCCCCTCGTCATCACCGAAATTGCTGACGAGGCTGTTCAGCCAGGTGTCGCGCAACTGCCTTTTGCCATCCTTGGTCTCGGCCGCCTCGGACCGCGTCGCGACCATCAGCGATTCGAACAGTTGCTCGGGGCTCATGCTCTTGAGCTGCATCCGGCTGAACATGCCGTTGGTCTCCGCCTTCTCGTTCGTCTTGTTGGCGGTGTACGACAGATGGTAGGCGTCGCTGTTGCAGATCCAGCGGATCAACCGCTTCTGGTCAAAGCCATACTGCTTGAATTCCTGGGCCAGCCCGTCCAGCAGTTTGGGAAGGCTGGGAACATTCTGGTCGTTGAAATCGTCAACCGGGTTGGTGAAGCCGGCGCCCATGAAAGCGGCCCACACCCGGTTTACCAGCGCCCGCGGGAAGTTGTCATGGCCCGTCACATAGCCCGCCAGCATCTCCCGCCTGCCCTGCGATGCCGAGGCCGATGGCTTCGGGC
>CAWUOE010000303.1:0-4783 GCA_963923355.1 uncultured Gemmataceae bacterium
GGTCATTGCCATTTCGTTCCGCCCCGCGCCTTTCCTGACAGCTATGGTTTAACCCAAACCGCGCACGGGGCGGAAGCGCTTTTGTTCGGCAAAAAAACAACCCCGCAGCCAGAGGCGGCGGGGTTGGTGCGGTCAACCCGGGAGGTTGAGCCGATGACAATCAGTTGGCCGGAAGGATCTTCTTCAGGTCGGCGACGATCTTCTCGACGTCACCTTCCTTCAGTTCGCCCTTCTTGAAGGAGTGGTTGGCCTGCACCTTGCGCTTGGTATAGAGCACCACGGTGATATCCGCCTCCTTGGGGATGTTGTATCCCTGAGGGCCGGCGGGGTTGTCCACAGCCAGGACCGTCTTCTCGATCCCTTCCTTCTTGGCCAGCTCCTTGAGCTTGCCTTCGATGCTTTCGTCGTCGTTGAGGAACACGACAAAGCTGCCCATGCGGCAGTCGCTGTTCTTGGCAGTGGCGGCGTCGATTTTCTTGACCAGACCGGTCAAGTTGTCGCTGACTTCGCGGGCGAAGATCATGGCGACAGGGTTACCACCGTTGCTTCAGACCAGGCACCCCTTGCCACCCGCACCCGGACCCGTCACATGGGTCGGATGGAATGGCGCGGGAGACTTGCCGACCTGCGGGCCGGACTTGAGGCTGTCACCGTATGCCACGCCCGCGACAAGCAGGCCAGCGGCGGCGACCACCCCAAAGAATCGCGCGATGCGCATCTTCAGGTTCTCCTAGGAAAAAAATCAGTGGCCGCTTGGCCACTTCAACCCAGCTTATAGCAAAGCGAGGCTGGGGGGGAAACAAATTAAAGGCTGGATCTTTGTGAGAATTTCTTCACGAGGCAGTTCGGTTCAATCGCAAGTACTGCGGGATCATCTCAGCCAGAAGACGCAATTCCCGCAGGTTTTCCCCCAGGTGGCAGAGGAGGATCAGATCCTCCACGCTCACCTCGCCTCCCCGTATCAGCCAGGCGCGAGCTCGAAGCAGTTTATATATTTTAACCAGCTTTCTGTCGCTAATATATAGCCGGTGCTCGCGGGCCAAAGTTTCCACCAATCGCCGAAATTCCGCAAATACCGGCGCCGGGAAAAACCGGGAGCGATCATTCACGATGCCACCGTCGTGGCTGACCGATTCCTCGGCAAATCGTAGCAGGAGTCCCTGATGGGCCAGTTCCAGGTCGGCCAGGGTGCAAATGCCCTCTTTCCAGGGGGCGAGATTCCTGTACCGGAGGCTTTCGTTCCGCAGGCCAGAATCGATCAACTCCTCGAAATGGTCCTGTCTGACGCTGCGGCTTTCCGCCTTCAGGCAGAAGCGGTCACGCAGCGCGGAGAGCTCGCTGTGCTCGGGGATCTCGTTGGCGGCGGCGAAGAGCAGTTTCAGGGGCACCGGTTCGGGCCTGCCGTCCTGATAATACTTGCGCTCGTTGAGGATGGTTAAAAGGACATTGAGGATGGCACTAGAAGATTTAAAAATCTCATCCAGAAAGGCGACCTTGGCGGTGGGCAGCTTGCCTTCGGTCCGGCGGACATACCGGCCGTCCTTCATGCCGGACAAGTCGAGGGGGCCCAGTATTTCCGAGGGTTCGGTAAACCGGGTCAGCATGTACTCGAAATAATCATCTCCTCCCAGGCCGAGGCCCTCCACCAATTTCAGTACCAAGTCGCTTTTCGCCGTTCCGGGCGGACCCACCAGCAACACGGGCTCCTGCGCGATGGCTCCGATGACCAGCAAGTCGATCAGATCCTGCTTGTCCACCAGATGTCGTCCAAGAGACAGGCGAAAACGGTCGATTTTCTGGCGGGCGGTCTCGAGTTCTCCGCTGATACGCGCCAGTTGGTCCTTTGGGTTTGCCACGGTGTTTTCCTCTTTTTTTTCAGATTTGGACCAGTTGTTCAGGCAAGTGCCGCGCGGGCTTGAGCCAGGATGACACGGCGAAGCACCGCTTCCTCCTCCTCGCACCAACCACTTTGGGTCTCGATGTCCCTTGCGGTGTTCAGGGAAAGCACCAGTGTCTCCACGACTTTCAGCACCTTCGCGTGTGCCGCCTGGGCCAAGCCTGCCGCGGGGCTGGGAGGAACAAGGGCCGGCAACATTTCGGTGGCAATTCCTATCCAAACAACCCCTTGGGATGGCTCTGTCTCCAGTGAAAACATCACCAGGGCACGTGCCAGTTCCAAGCGCTGATCCAGCGCGGGGCCCCGCAAGGGTTGCCGATTTTCCCGGGCCAGGCGGATAGCTGGCTGGGATTGGTCCAGCATGGCTTTGGAGCGCTCACCCTGTCCGCGGCGGGCCAGTTGCGCCGCCAAAATCAGCCTCAGGGTCGCCTGATCCTCCGGTCCAGCCAGGCCAACCACCCGCTCCAAACCATCCACCAGGGCGAACCCCGCAGTTTCCATGTCCCATGCCCGCAGTCGTCCCACCATTTCCTGCAGTAGCGAGCCGACCAATCGTCCCTGTCCGGTTTGGGCCAGCAGTGCGAACAACCCCGGGGTTTCTCCATCGGGTTCCAAGGCGGCTTGGAGCCATTTGTCCACTTCCTCGCGCAATCCCCAGGGGCCTGCCGCATGCAGGGCTCCCCTCAATAGTCTGAGACAAAATTGAAGGGAACGCTCGCGGGGGGTTTGAGCGCTTCCTTCCAGCAATCGCCTGGTCAGCAGGTTGCCCAGTCGCAAGGACCTTCTGGCTATGTCAGCGGTGGCTTGGCCGGCACGTTCCTGAATTGTCTGGAGCAGTTGCAGCCACTGGTCCATTTCCTCGGGTTGGGTGCCGCTACCACCTGCCAGCAGCGTTTCCAGGTCATTCAGTGCGGACCCCAACAGGGGGCGAACCGTTTCCAGCGGGGCGTTTTGTATCTGAACGGCCCTTTCTCTCAGGGGATTGGCCCCTGTGCCGGCGGTCAAACCGGCAAGGTAATGGCTGACCGGATTGATGGATTGAGCAGGCTCGAGGAAATCCAGCACTTTTCGGAGATTGTTCAGCCGGTACAGATCGGTGGGGGAAAGTCCCACGAGCGCTTCCGGAGCGAATGCCCTGGGAGATTGGTCCTGTGGCATGTGGGCGCGAATCTGGGCCAGTCTCTCGTCCACAGCGGCACGAAGGACCTGGCCCAAAGCGCCTTCACGGTTCAGGGAAGCTGCGCCCTGCTCCCACAAGCTGGCCGATTGCGCGGCCTCTCCCGCGCGCAAAGCCCCCGCGGCAAACAGGGCGAGGGCCAAGGCTTTGGTCATCCGGTCTGTTGCATCGTTTTCCCGCAAGTTGATCCGTTCGGCAAAGCCATTTCGCATGGCCTCCAACAATTTGGCGGCATCGGAACGCCCGCCACGTTCGCGCAACAGTCGGCCGCTGATCACGGGTGGTGAATCTCTGCCCACCTCCAGGCCTTGGGCCAGGCGACGGAGCAGGCGGTCATGGGCCTGGGCGAGTGCTTGCACATCGCCCGTGACTCGGTGCCAGTTCATCCAGGCAACCCAGGCGTGCCGGACGGGCATCCAAGGTTCCACCTTTTCGAGGAGGGCCGACCATTCCGCTGGGACTGGTTTGCGGGAATCCCGACAGGCGATTTCCAACGCGAGCCAGCGACTGGCAGCCACCCTGTTTTCACCAGTCAAATCCCCCTGACGGGAAAGGCCCAACGGATCTTTCAGAATTCCTTCCACCGAGGATCCACCCTGCCGGGTGAAAGCCGATTTTTCCTGCTGGCGGATCGTAGCCAAACCCTCGCTGGTCCACGGGCCGCGTAACGGGGTACGGGACCACCATTCCAGCAGCGAAATATCTGCTGCATCCCGATGGCGCTGGGCTGTTTCCAGAAGGTGCCCGAGCTCACCGGCCTGCGCCAAGCGTTCCGGGCAATGCAATGGGCCTGGTAATTCCAGCCATTTCTCCAAGGCTTGGCTTGCAAGGATGGAGGAGTGGGACTCCTTGGCTTTTTCACCTGTGTCTGTGCTTGATTTGGCTTGGTTTCCACGTTTTTTGCGGGCGGGTGAGGCAGCCTCCGCCACTTTGCCTTCCTCGGCCGCTTTGGACGGGGCAGGTTCGGTTTTGCCCGGCACCTCAGCAGATTTCCGGATCCTTGCAGCCGTGGCGGGTGGAGATGGAGAGGGTGCCGGGTCCAGCACCAGTTCTTCCAGGTCGGAAAAGGAGATGCCTTCTTGCCACGCCTCCAAGGCGACGGGGTCGATGGCTAGCTGGTATTCCAAGCAGTTTTCCAAGGAACGGAATGCTGCGGATGCTACGGTGTGGCTCCTGGCCCATTTGCCGGGATGACCCGTATCTGTTTCCAGCCAGGCAATCATCCCCGGTGCCAACCCGGCGGCTTGGCGAAGCCTTTCCACACGCAGTGGCGGGTTCAGTCTGGTGCCCACCGGGATGAAAACCGGTTCCAGCGGGTGGGCTCGTTCATAGGCCGTTGAAAATACCGGCAGGGTGATGGTGGCTGTGGCAATGACCGGCCGTACCAGTAGGGTTTGTTGGCTTCCCTCCACCAAGGAAAGCCATTCCAGTTGGCAAATTTGCTCCTCCGGCGCATGGCTCACCCACTCCAGGAAGGTGGGAACCATTTCAGGATCTATTTTCCACAAACATTCCCTGCCGAGGGTCAGACTGGATTGCACCAGCCTTAACGGGACCGGAATAGTCAGGTCCCATGGTTTGGCTTGGATTGCGGTGTGTACGGCTTGAAGTAATTGCCATTGTCTGTCCAGCGGGAGCAGCGTGTCGCAATCAATCCATTGGTGCTTGAAGGGCTCATCCAAAACCAGCCACTGATTGGGTGGGACCTG
>CAWUOE010000304.1:0-4771 GCA_963923355.1 uncultured Gemmataceae bacterium
GCCCACGGATGATCGTCTCGGTTAAAGAAGCCGAACCTTCCAACCCGTCTAATAAGGTGCGCCTCAAGATGTCAAATTGAGCCCACGTCGCCTTTTGACGGCCAGAAAACAATGGTGGCTCAGTCCAACTCCCATCCGGTCTGCGTTCAATCCCTTCCCTTTGAACCAATTCCGCGGCAAACAGCTCCAATTCAGGGGTGTGGGCAGGCATGGGCCTACCCTTGTTTTCGGCGGCTGAAGGGCAGGCAAAGCGCACTCCCACGGTCCATTTGGGCCCTTGCGGAATCAGCACCCATGGAAAAAGCCTGCATGGTAGGGGTTTGGATTCATAACCATGCTTTTCGTGAAGTTTACATCTCCCGCCTTCCCCGAGAAAAACACAGGATCCATCACGGGTGTTGTTCAGGAAAAAAGAGGGCGAAAACCAGCCCACTTTTCGAACGGGAGACAATCCCCCCAGCTCCACTCCCGGCTCCCCCGCCAAGCTCTCAATCCTTGCGGCTTCTTGCGGGGAAAGTCTGACCTGGTACTCCTTGCAACAACTGCCACAGGTGTGGCAGTCCCACCGCTGGATCACTGGAAGCATGGTCAGACTGAGCGTTGGGTCAGCCATGTATGCAGTTACCCTAAACCAAGATTATCGCCGATTGCCCAATTAATTCCCCGCCCTGGGCTTACTATCCAAGGCGCAATCCAGCGGCCCATGGGGAAACAGGGAAGATGCCCCAGCAGCCAGGTGTGGAAGCCCGGCACGTAGACGGCCCGGCACATAGCCACCCAAGTAGGCAAGAATATCTTCATTCTCATCCAGTGTTATGTATCCGCAGGCTCTCATTTCCTCCATGGCACGGTCCCGATCCCAGCCTTCCACCTCCATCCGGTACACGGCACAGTAAGCGCCCGTCCTATGAATTCCAGCGAAACAATGTATCAAAATCGGATAGTTGGTCTCATCCGAGAGGAATTCCAAGTATTTTTTTAAGTTGGTTTCGACAGGTGGAGAATCAGTTCCTTCAGCCTGCCAATGGAGTGGCGGCAACCTTAGGTATCGAATCCCTTCCTGCTTGCACCAAGCCTCCTCGCCAGCATCCGGATCGGGTTTTCCAGCCTTGTTGCTCGCACGGAAGGTGACCACGGAACGAATCCCATGGTCATGGATCGATCTGGCCAAGCCGTCCAAAGTCATTTGGCCGCTGCGGTAGATAACACCCTCTCGAACGGTTCGGAAATGCCGCCTTTCAAATTGTGACTGCCTTGCCAACCAGATCGGCAATCCGGCCGCTCCGACCAACAGGGTAGTAGCCAATACCAATATCCATGGTTTTGCGGGCATGGTTGAACCATCCTGGCGAGAAATAGCCGGTCAAACCTTCCAATAAACCATTTCCGTCTGGGCGAAAACCCGAAACTACCCATGCTAAACGTTGGGCATTTCAACCTGACCCTTGCGGTCTTTGCGACTCCTCCACCATGAGCGTAATCTCACCAACATGCGCTTTTCGGCCTCGAAGAAATCCCTGCCCTGAATATCGAATGGCAAAGATGGGCGGAAAACCACAAGCAAAAACAAAGGGAAAAACCAAAGAATGTGCGCGCCCCCCTGGTCGGCGGTCCACCATTGGGTCGCCGCAAGCAACATCGTGCTGAGGGCAATCAACTGGCCGATATTGCGCGGATGAGGCCAAAAAATTGCCAAGAAAAACATCACCAAATGGGTCAAAAAGACCGGAAGCCTGTAGGCCCAAGCCCAAGGCACAGCATTCCAGACACTATCACTTCCAGCAGTCGGTTGTTTCCAAGGTAGCCAGTCTGGAGACAGCAGCCAAGAATCCACCAAACCAAAAACCAAAACCACAATCAGGGTGCTGCCAATCACGGTTAAAAATCCGGTCAGAAAACGGTACCGGTTGCGTCCACGATAGATTCCGATCCATGCAGGAAGGATAAAGAAAGGAAAAAGGAGCGAACCCACCGCCACTCCCATCAACAGGCCGGAGGCAAGAGGGCTCTTGAGAAAGAAAATAGCCCATAAAATTAGGGCCATTGGCCACGAGTCCTCCCACCGCCCTATCCCCCATTCATTGTGGGGTGTCAGCAAAAAACTGTATGGCAAAACCAAATGACACGCCGCCGCTGCCATGCCTGGCTGCCAATCTCCGAAATGGCGCCAGGCAACCATCACCAAACCGAGGACTATGGCCGTGTGACAACCCAACGATAGTCCCCTTTCTGTCCAAAGTCTTACTTTTGAAAGCGGTTCCTTTGCCTTTTCCCGGATTGCCTCATCCCCTTGGGCGCGTATCTTCTCGACCGGAAATTTGCTGACTCTCGGACTGATGGCGTTTTCCCTGGGTGGAATCAAAGTGATGCCCACCAGGGAAACAAAAAGGGCGAAACTCATCCACGAAATGCCCGCTGGATTGAGATTCGAAAAATGCGGAGGCTTCCGCTCAAGTCCCAAATCGATGAGGCAACGAATGACAATGTAGACCGAACAACCGACAAGCCACCCATACCCCGCAGTCGAATGGCCCGGTCCTTCTTTTTCTGCCTCCAAAAGAAACAGGTAACCCACCATCGGTGCATACAAGGTCAGGAGATCAAAATTGCGGAGGCTAAAAATTCTTGCGAAACGAAAAAACATCGCAACCACAAGGATCAATGAAAAATAGAACCAAGTGGTTGGGTTGGGCCTTTCAAAATCGAGAAAAATGGAGCCCATGATGGCGAGTCCTAAACCTCTCCGGTTTCATTCAAGACTGAAGTTCCACCGTGTCGCAATCCATTAGCTGGTGGTTTTTTGAGACAACCCCGCCATCCACCGGCGCAGAAGGCCCCCACAACCTGGCAGATTTGACTTTCTCACCCAGCTCCTGATGGATGGAGTAAGCCATGTCCTGGACCGTACTCTCCTGGTCCAATGTGATAACATCTTCGCGGTTTAACGGCTTGCCAGGCTTCTTCGGAAATACCCTAATCATCTTCAGGGAGCACCAAATGGCTTGACGAATTCCTTCCAAACCCCCTTTTCCATCCATTAACTCCAGCGGGTAAAAATCCATATCCGAGGGAAGCATTTCCTTAACGATATCCACCCTTTCTCCAGCCCCATTCGACCCCGCCCGGGTTCCAATCTGGATGGTCCGCACATGGCTGAGGCTCCAGTCTTCGTTACCCTCCGGTGGCTCCCCTACCAGATGGGTTTTGAATTCTCGCAGCTTTTCAATCACCGAAAGGGTTTGGAACACCCCGTCATCGTCCGAAAGATCTGTGAAAAGCAGGCACGAATCAGCTTGCCGAACCAAGGAAAGCACCGACGGATCCAAAACCTCCGTGGTGATCGGCGGTGTGTCGATTAACTGCACCCTCACTTCATTCCAGGCCATCATTCCAGCCTGAGGGTGACGTGTAGTGAATGGGTAAGCAGCGATTTCAGGTTTGGCCTCTGTCAATACGGCAAGGAACTGACTCTTCCCGGAATTTGGGGGGCCGATTAAAAGGACTTGCCCGGCACCTTGCCGGGGGAATTTGGTCACATGTGCATGGCTTGATTTGCCGGAGGGAACGGGATTTTCCAATTCCTCCCGGGCCCTGCTGAGCTTTGTTTTAAGTTGGGCCTGAACCTTTTCACTGGCTTTATGTTTTGGCAGCTGAACCCACATTTCCTCGAGACAGGAAAGCCTTTCCGCCGGGGTTTTAGCCTTCTTGAAACGTTCTTCCGCCTCGTGGTACTGGGGAGTCAGATTGACGGCCATTCAGAGTTCCCGCGGCTTTATGTGCAGTAAAACACCCCCGGGACGAGGGTTTGCTTGGTCTGTATGAAATTACCATGGTTCGATGCAGGAAAAAACGGCTGGAAGGAAGTGCCCTGTGAAAACTCTTTTCGACAAAATCCATGAGGCAACCACCCTGATTAAAAGCCGGTGGCAAAGGGTCCCCAAGGTGGGTATGGTCCTTGGCACCGGGCTTGGAGGTATCGCCAAAAAAATTCGTATCGAACTTGAAATCCCCTATGAGCAAGTCCCTTATTTCCCCACCTCCACCGCACCGGGTCACCATGGTCGACTCATTTGCGGCACGTTGGAGGGAGTGCCAGTTGTCGCCATGGATGGTCGTTTCCATGCTTATGAAGGATATAGTCTGGCTGATTTGACCCTTCCTGTTCGTGTGTTCAAAGCCCTTGGATGCACATTCCTCTTTGTCAGCAACGCCTGTGGCGGCATGAATCCCCTGTTCCGCAAGGGAGACATCATGCTGATCGATGATCACATCAATCTATTGGGCGACAATCCGTTGATTGGACCAAATGATGAAAGATTGGGTGTCCGATTTCCGGACATGAGTGAACCTTACGACAAAAAACTACTGAATCTTGCCGCTAGGGTGGCGTTGGAAAAGAAGGTGAAAATCCAATCGGGAACCTATGTCGCAGTCACTGGCCCCTGCCTGGAAACCCGCGCCGAGTACCGTTTCCTGCGGATGATCGGGGCGGATGTGGTGGGGATGTCAACGGTGCCGGAGGTGATCGTAGCCATTCATGCCGGCTTGCGAGTCCTCGGGTTGTCCATTGTCACCGATATGTGCTTTCCGGACGCCTTGGAGCCCGTCAGTGTCCAGGAAATCATCGCAGTAGCCAACTCAGCAGAGGAACCGCTATCCCAATTGGTGACTGGAGTGCTTGAAAAACTGGATTTGGTCTGAACAGACTCCAGAAGCACCATCAATCCAATTCGTCATTCAAAAGGAAATCTGCGGGATCAAAAGCTATCGC